>JAUXCD010000064.1 GCA_030619085.1 Candidatus Zixiibacteriota bacterium | reverse complement strand
TGGTGATTCCGATCGTTGTCCTGTACTACAAAGAAAAAGTCTCTGTGCGGGCGATGTTGGGGGCAATCGTGGCGGTGGCCGGAGTGGCGATGCTGTTTCTCACCTGATCCGGCGACTCCGCCGTAGAATTACGTAAAATAAAACGCCCGCTCAGTCCTGAGCGGGCGTCGTTGTATAGGCAATATCAGATTGTCTAAATCTCGGTCTCATCAACATCGGTGCGGGGCTTCGTGATGCTGTCGATTGTCTCGGTAATCTCTTCGGGCTTTCTATTCTTCAATTTGCCCTTGTATTTCTTGAGTTGACCTTTGACTTTGTCGACCGCCATCGCGATGGAGTTATTCATGTCGTCGGTATCACCGGTGCCGGTGATGGTGGCATTGTAAACTTTCACCTTGAGTTCGGCTTTTCGTATATGTCGCTCCGTGTCCAGAATCAATTCGGCTGAGATGATGTTCTCGAAAAAGCGTGTCAGACCCTCCATCTCAGTTTCACACATCTCCTTCATCTCTGAGGTCAGGTCAAAATGACGAGCCGTGATTTCTTTCTGCATGGCCAGTTTCTCCTTTCCCATGCCCGCTTAAGATTGTGGTCCATCATTAAAGCGTTTGGTGCCCTCCGGCACCGGCATTCTACCGGTTAGGGAATGGCGAACGATAACGCCCCCGATAGGCTGCCTGCCTGCTTCACATTCTGCCCGGGTAAGAGCGGGCCCATCCTGCATTAAATTATTACCCCCAATCAAAGTGTATTTATCCATCCTTCCGGTTGTATTTTCTACGCCCGAAAGACGAATTAGTTTGGTAATTAGATTAGATATGACTGCAATGTCCGGTGATTTCTGTCTGCTAAGATCAGGATATCGGTTCATCATTTCCCATCCTATGGTCGTAGATGACCGTGCGGTAACCGCCTGAGGCGGTCCGCGACAATCAGGTCACTCTTTTGCGGAGCCGGGCCGGTTGGATTTTCATTTCCTCGCGGTACTTGGTCACCGTCCGGCGGGCCATGCGTATCCCTTCATCGTTGAGCCGCCGGAATATTTCCTGGTCCGAGAAAGGCTTGTCCAGCGGTTCGGCCTTGATGATCTCCTGTATTCGCTGTTTCACCGAGCGCTTGGACATGTCCTCGCCGTTGTCCTTGGAAATCCCGGAATTGAAGAAATACTTGATTTCATACACTCCGAACGGCGTCTGCACGTACTTGCTGTTGGAGACGCGGCTGATAGTTGCCACGTTCATGTCCACCTCGCGGGCGATGTCTTCCATGATGAGCGGTTTGAGAAAGGCCGGTCCCTGTTCAAAGAAGCCCTTCTGCTTCTGGATAATCGCATCCATCACGCGAATCATGGTGCTGCGACGCTGGTTGATGGAGTTCAACAGCCAGCGCGCCTGTTCCAGTTTCTGCTTGATATATGTCTTGGTCTCGGCCGACGATTTATTTCCGCGTTTAACAAGATTGCGATAGTTGTTATTAATGCGCAGCCGGGGGACATAGCTGTCGTTGTGAATCACTATGTACTCATCACCGAAGCGCTCGATAATCAGGTCCGGCACCACCGGCATGGCCGCGGCGTCGAAACGTCCGTGAGCCGGCGTGGGGGAGAGACTCTTGATAATATTCATCGCCTGCTGGGCCTTTTCCACGGGCACCCCCATGAGTTTGGCTACCTGCAGGATCGACTTGCGGTCAAGTTCGTTGATGTGTTCGTCAACGATCCGATAGGCCAGCGTATGCTCCAGGCTCTTTTCACGAAGCTGGGTAAGCAGTGATTCCCGCAGGTTGCGGGAGCCGACGCCGAGAGGGTCGAACCGCTGAATCATCATCAGCACGTTCTCAATCTTGGCCGATTCGATAGACAATTCGGTGGCCATCTCCGGCACACTTATAGTCAGGTAACCGTCGGGGGCGATATTCCCAACGATATACTCGCCTATCAGGTGGTCCTCTTCGGAAAGTTTCAGAAACGATAGCTGCTCGATAATATGCTGGTAGAGATTGGATTGCTGCGAAGCCGTTCCCTCGAATCTATCCTCGACCTGCTCGCGCTGCTCGCGGACCTTGTACCCTTCCTCGTCATCGAACAGGTAGTCTTCCCAGTCCACCGGTTCGCTGTCGCCGTCGGATTCCGTCTCGTCTGTGGATTCCTGCTCGGCTTCGAGTTCTTCGATTTCTTCCAGAAGGGGATTAGTGGCCAGTTCCATCCGGATGGTCTGTTCCAGCTTCAGCACGGGCATCTGCAGCATTTTCAGTGACTGAATAAGCTGCGGGGCCAGGGTCTGCCTCAGTTGTACGTTTAATCCTAAGCCTAACTTCATAATCTACCTACCAATAATATTTTGCTCCGAACAGTCTTGCTACATTCTATCCGTTTCAGTAATACTATCGGTTCGCCGAGAAGGCCGATTCATATTCGGCCTGCAGTTCGTTCATATATTAAACACTAACGGGGCTGATCAGTCGAGTCGGAATTTTTCACCCAGGTAAATCTTTCGTGCCTGGGGGTCATTGGCCAGAAATTCAGCCGTGCCGGACTTCAATATCTTGCCGTCACACATGATGTAAGCCCTGTTGCATATTGAAAGCGTCTCTCGCACGTTATGGTCTGTTATCAGTACGCCCAGCCCCTTTTGTACCAAACGGTGGATGATATTCTGGATGTCTTCCACCGCTATCGGGTCAATCCCGGCAAACGGCTCATCGAGTAATATGAACTTCGGATCGTTAACCAGCGCCCGGGTTATCTCTACTCGTCTTCGTTCCCCTCCTGAGAGAGTGTAAGCTTTGTTCTTCCTCAAATGACTGATATCCAACTCCGTGAGTAATTCGTCGAGCCGCGTCTTGCGCGCTTTGCGGCTCATCTTACGGAACTGCAGGATCGAGAGTATATTATCTTCAACCGTCATCTTCCTGAAAACCGACGCCTCCTGGGCCAGGTAGCCAATTCCCAGATTCGATCTCTTATACATGGGCAGTCGGTTGATGCTCTTCTCGCCCAGGAAGACTTTTCCCTTATCAGGTTTAATGAAGCCGATCAGCATGTAGAAAGTGGTCGTTTTACCGGCCCCATTCGGCCCGAGCAAACCGACAACTTCCTGGGGCTTAATGTCTATCGATACCCCATTAACTACCGCTCGCTTTCGATAGTACTTGCATAAGCCGTCGGAAGCCAGTGTGATCATATTACTAATATAACCTGTTTTATATCTAAATTCAATATCTTTTGCCTGTCGGCGTAGAATTTGCTGTCGCTTTTGGAGAAATCCCTTTCCTGAAACGTAAAATGTCATAAATTCTATTCACTGGCAAATGCCTTGTATCGAGATATGATATAAACTTTGTATAACTGTGGAATAATCTATGAAACATCTGTTAGTGCTGATGGCCGTGATCCTGTTTATTGCCGGATGTGGTACCTCCCCTGAAAAACAGACTCTTGAAAAATTCGAAAGCGGCCTTGCCCGGCTCGACGAATTTGACTATGACGCCGCCGATAAGATTTTCCGAGAAATCTCAGAATCGGATTCCATCAACATCATTGGCCTCTACGGCCACGGGCTGGCTTATGAGCGGCAGTTGATGTATCTCGATGCCCTGGACCTCTATATGGTTGCGGTCCAGACCGACTCCTCGTTCGCACCCGCGCTGAGAGGTATCTGCAAGATTCTCAATCACTTTGAGGTCTATGATGATGCCCTGCGAGCCGCGGGTGCCTACAGTCGGTTGCACCCGGAAGATCCTGTCGGCCATCTGCAACTGGCCGGGACCTGTTTCAACAACGGCCTCAATGCCCGGGCCAGACAGGTTATAGATAAGGAAGAATTCGACGGTGATTACCAGGCTCAGGCTGTTTTGGTCAAAGCGATGGCCTTCTTCGGCGAGGCTGAATTTGATTCGGCCGGTGCCTTGCTTGAAAGCGGCCTGGCCGGCCTCGGGGACTCCCCCGACGGTTACATGAGAGCGGCCGATTATTTTGAGATGGCCGGTCTGGCAGATTCGTCAGTGACGTTCAGCCGACACGCTGTCGAGCTTTCCGACTATGGTTTCGATTTCCTCATGGAACATTTCTACCGTTGCCTGCGAACCGGATACTTCTCTGAGGCCCGCAAGGTTTCTAACCGTCTGGTGGCGGCCGGTGGTGGCGATCAGATGAGATTCGGCACCATGGCACTGTACTATATCGCCAGCGAAGACAAGGTGTTGGCCCGGTCAATGAGTGAGAAATACCGCTCCTTTGGTATCAACAGACTCACCCCTTCGTACTACGAGCTGTTGACGGGGGTGCCGTTGCGCCTGGAGACGGCCGTTAAGGACGAGATGATCTTCCTGAAGATGACCATGATGAAAAACAACTACGATGAAGATTTTCAGATGCTGGTCAATTACCTGATAGCGCTGGCCGATGCTGATATTAACATGCCGATGGAAATCCTCGATAACCTTTACGCGCTCCCGGGCGTTTACGCCAACCGCCTGCCGGCCAAAATGGCGACCGTTTTTTCGCTGTACAACTCCGGGCAGAATGAGGAGGCAGCCAGGCTCCAGGAGATTATAATATCGGGGCACAAGAATCAGCCCGATTGGCTGACCGGCGTTGCCGATGTCTACCAGGCCGGACATGTCCGGGCCTACAAACAGGCCCAGGCTTATTACAATATGGCCCTGGATCTGAACAAGTGGTACCTCCCGGCTTTTGCCCACCAGGTTCAAATGTATCGCCGCATCGGACAAACCAAGAATGCGTTGCAAGTGTTTTCCCGGTATCCCCATATCGAGAAGAGATATCCCGCGATGGCTATTCTGAAAGGAATGTGCCTGGCCGAAGACGGACGCCGGGCGGAGGGTCTCGCTCTGTTTCAGGATAACATCCCTTACCTTAAGGGCGACCTGCGGCAGTTCAGGGACATGATTGATGCTCTGAAGGGTGACGCCGGCGCTATCGAAGAGATAATCACGCTCGTACCGCAACTCAATGAATCCGATGCCGATGCCCTGCTCATGGCGGCCGATTATTATAATGACCACAAGGACTTCGCCAAAGCTCTGCCTCTGGCCGAGCAAGCCCTTCAGTTGGAGAGCGATTATCTCAGGGTGCAGGTAGCGCATGCATATGCTCAGTACGGGTCAGGAGAAAAGGAGCAGGCTATGGAAACTCTGGATAGTTTACTGGCTGTCAGCCCGGACGATGGCAGCACTAGTTATGCCCTGTCGAGAATCCTTGTCCAGGAAGGCATTGATCTTCCTCGAGCCTCCAATCTTGCGCGCCGGGCGGCATTTAGCTCGTTCATGGGCTATGATGAGTGGATGAACCTGTGCCACGCCTATTACCGGTCGAACCGGTTCGACCTCTGTCGCGGCGAAGCGGGTAAGGCCAACCGTAAATTTGAGAACCGTCCGGGACCTTACTTCTGGATGGGTATGGCCCAGTACCGGGAGACCAACCAGGACGCCAAAAAGAACCTTCGAAAGGCTATCGATCTGGGTCTGACCGGCGACGAGTTGACCCAGGCGCGGGAAATATTGGCTAAACTTTGATGTAGTGCATGGCAATGACGGGCGTGTGCTCGACAGTATGGCTCTGAAACTTTTCGCATCGGAGAACTGATTTCTCTGTGGGCCAAAACGAAAAGACAATTCTGATAACGGGAGGTGCCGGATATGTAGGTTCGGCCCTCGTACAACAGTTACTTCAACGAGGCTACCAAGTCAGGGTGATCGACACTCTTCTGCACGGTGGTAACGCCCTGCTGCCGTTTCTTTATAATTCCCGCTTTGAACTCGTGGTCGGCGATATACGCCTCGATACCGATCTGGACACAACCGTGCGGGGCATCTACGGCATCGTCCACCTGGCAGCTATTGTCGGCGAGCCGGCTTGCAACCATGATCCGGAACTGGCGGTGGCCGTTAATACCATAGGTTCCGAATTGCTGTGCCGCAAGGCCGTGTCTCAGGGCGTGAAGAGATTCGTATTTGCTTCCACCTGCAGCAACTACGGCACCATGTCCACCGATGATACCTACCTGGATGAAACCAGCCCGCTGAAGCCGATCTCGGTGTACAGCGAGACGAAGGTCGGTTTCGAAAGATACCTCCTGGGTCTCAACCGCGACGGTTTTTACCCCACTTGCCTGCGTTTCGCGACCGCCTTTGGATTGTCGCTGCGCCCGAGATTTGACCTGACGGTCAATGAGTTCGCCAAGGAACTTGCCTTGGGCCGGAAACTGGAAGTGTTCGGAGAGCAGTTCTGGCGTCCGTATTGTCACGTGCGTGATCTTGCCAATGCATGCGTGCTGACTTTGGAGGCGGACGATGACGATATTTCGCACCAGGCTTTCAACGTGGGGAGTAACTCCGAGAACTACCGGAAAAAGCAGTTGGTCGAGCTCATACTCAAGCAATTGCCGCAGATGGCGGATAACGTAACGTATGTTGAGCGCAATGATGATCCTCGCAACTATCGCGTTTCTTTCGACAAGATAAATTCAACGCTGGGTTTCACGGCCAAGCGCAAAGTGGCCGACGGCATCGAGGAAATCATCAAGGCCCTGAAGCTGGGATTGATAAAAAACCCCGACGATAGATCCTATCGCAACCTCTAACGGCCGCTATAATAGAGATCGATGGACGAAGATAAGCAGATAAAGCTGGAAGCAGTCATACTGGCCGGCGGCCAGGGCAGCCGATTGAAGCCCTACACGGCCGAAATTCCCAAACCGCTGGTGCCGGTCGGCGACAGACCGATTATCGAGATTCTCATAAAGTCTCTGCAGAAAACCGGGGTGACCAAACTACATTTCTGCGTCAACCACCTGGCCCACCTGATTGTCGGTTTACTTGGCGACGGCGAACGCTACGGCATGGAGATTGAATACAGTCACGAAGACACGCCGCTTTCCACGGTCGGGCCGCTGAAATTGATCAAGAGCCTGCCGGACAACTTCCTGGTCGTCAACGGCGACATCCTCACCGACATCAACTACCAGGCGCTTTATAAGAACCACCTCGAAAGCGAAGCCATGCTGACGGTTGCTACCTGTCGCCGTCAACACCCGGTCGACTATGGTATCCTCAAGACTGATTCTGACAACGCTGTCATCGGTTTTCAGGAGAAGCCGGTTCTTGATTACACGGTGTCGATGGGCGTGTATGTTTTCACGCGTCAATTGCTGGAATTCGTACCCGACAACACGAAATTCGGCTTTGATGATCTTATGCTCACCCTGCTTGAGCGCAAGGCCGCCGTGCGCAGCTATCCTTATGATGGTTACTGGCTCGATATCGGCCGTGTGGAGGATTACGAGCAGGCCAACCGTGATATCTCTCTGATAGAGAAACTCTTCGACTGAAACAGATTCAGCACGCCGCCGCTGCAGCGAGCAGAAGTCGCTTAACCGTTCACTTCATGTTTTTCAATGCCATCAACCTCTGGTCACTCTGGGGCGGGTGAGAAGGCTCACCAACCATACGGCCAGAAAGGCGAGGATGAAAGCCGGGACCAGTTCATAAACGACATTCTTTAAGACCGTCACATTTTTCCATACTACGGTGACGATGGCTCCGGTGAGCATCCCCGCGATGGCGCCGTTTTTGTTAGTACCTTTCCACATCAGCCCGAGAATAACCACCGGTCCAAAAGCCGCGCCCAGTGCCGACCAGGCATAGAGGACGAAATTGAAAATGACCCGGTTCTCGGTCAGGGCAAACGCCACCGATATCAACGCCAGCACGATCAGCATCCCACTGTCAAGAAGCTGCATCTTTCGGAAGGCTTCCGGAGAATTGTCGGATGTCGCCGGCTTCTTATGGAAGAAGGGGATAACATCGCGGGAGATAGTTGATGACACAACGATCAACTGCGAGTCGGCGGTGGAACAAATCGCGGACACGATGGCGGCGATGACGAACCCGGCTAAGACCGGTGGCAGGAATTCGTTGCAGGCCAGCGGCAGCGCTTGTTCCGGGTCGGCAATATCACCGAAATAGGCACGGGCAAAAAGACCAAAAGCAATGGCCCCGACATAAACCAGTAAAAACCAGATGAATGATATAATACCGGCTTTGGTGACCGTGTCTTTGTCTCTGGCCGCCATGAAGCGGGCCAGAATCTGCGGCTGTCCGGGATAGCCGAAGCCGATGCCTATCAGGCCGATCACGAAGCCGAACATCGCGAACCCGACATTGCTGCCGGTGAAGGTCAGCAGTGACGGGTCAGCCGCCCGGAGAGTATCCATCGCGCCGCCAAAACTTTCGAGGTTAGACAGAACGACAAACGGCATCCCGACCAGGGCAACCACCATGAACGATGCCTGAATGATATCGGTCCAGCAGATGGCGCGGAAACCTCCCGTGATAGTGTAGGCCAGCACAATCAAGGCTCCGACAAGGACGCCCCATTCGTAACGAAGTGAAAAAGTCACCTCGAACGCCTTACCGGCGGAGTTCATCTGGGCCGCCACATAGCCCAGCATGGCTGTCGTGATAATGACCACGGCAATCAACCGGAGCATTTTGGAATTGGGATCAAATCTGGCCGAAATATACTGCGGTAGCGTTAACGCTCCCATCTGCGAGGTTGCCTTTCTTAGGCGCTCGGCAATAACGAACCAGTTGAACAGGTAGCCGGCCCCAATACCGGGTATCACCCAGGCGGTCGAAAGACCAGTGGAGAAAGCCATACCGACCAGGCCCAACATGACCCAGCCTGATTCTGAACTGGCCGAGGCTGACAGTGATGCCGACCAGGATCCAAGCTCCCGGTTGGCCAGCACGAAGTCAGCGTCGGTCTTCTTCCTGAGCTTAGTGGTGTAAATACCCGTCCCGATGATGAAGAGGCTGTAGATGGCAAAGGAAATTATAACAACGACATTTGATTCCAATGTTGTCTCCTCTCAATGGCAAAATTAGCCCTGATAGTTTTCAGATAGCCCCTGGCGGCGGAATAATCAACAAAATACTGATTGAGATCAGATCCGGTCGGCTGCAAAGCGGTTTCTGCGCCGCTTTAGAAATAGCTTGACACAAAAAGGAGGAAATTGTATATATTAGGTATCTGGATTAACCCTCGCATCTGAAGCCCTTACCGCCACAATTAACTCACGCAATTGTCATGTGTCTTGAGCCTTTTGCGTCCCTGACCGCCTCATACTTGTATCGGTTTTCCGAACGCTCCGGACCGCCATTTTTAAATGTGTGGAAAGAGGGGGGCCCGTGCATGTCCTGAGAGGGGGAAGAAAAAGGCCCGCCGCGGCCGCTTGCGGCTGGGTGGGCCTTTTCGTTGGAGAGAGTCATGACCGTAATGAATGACGGATGGATTCGTATATTCGTTGCATTAATTATGATCGGAGGGAAAAGAACGTAGATATTGCGGTTCACCCGGGCCGGAAAACGGATTACTCAGACCACATCATTAGAATCGACGTAGCCTGGCGAATCGTGCCCCGTAAACACCAATAGAATGCTTACTCAGCGTCCGGCAACTTCTCCGTTTGCCGGTAGTTGAGCCGAGACAGAAGATCGGTGGTGCGAACAATCCAATATATGACAGCGGCCACGGCAATTATACCGACGAAGATGCCGAGTATGTAATACCACTTAAGTCCGTTCATTGATTCATCCTTTTCAAACCTGCCTGCTTGCGCCACTTGCAAATCGTGCTCATGAGCAGATGATACTATCAAGATAACACCCAATCTGATTTTGTCAAATAGTTGCCTGGGGACTCCGGTACATTCGTCTGGTGTGGACACCATATAAAAAGTCACCCGCACTCCCCTCGAGTGCGGGCGACTCTACCAAAGAGAAAATTAAACCAAGCACGAATAACAGCGCTCAGGGAGTAAAAATGACATCAATTAGTAGAGCAAAGCTCGTGCCATAGGTCTGTTTCCCGGTCTCACTGGCTCGTATTGTCGTCGTAATGGCAGGGAAGACAGGCGCTTAGCTGCATCGGGGCGTTTTTCAATAATTGCGGCTGACCACCGGCAATTCGTATGATTGTACGAATGCGATTGTGGGTAACGCCGCAAGGTCTTAATAGACAATTGCTTGCAGACAGTGCATCGTTGTGGTGGAATTCGTCTCAGATTACGAAATTGTGGCTCAAATCACGCTGCCTAAGGAAATTGGAATGCGATGGAAGTGTATTCGCCGGCTTGAGAACGAGAACGGCAAGCGCCTGCAATGCGGACGCTTGCCGTCCTATCAAGGAGTGATATTACATTCGATGCCAATACCGCCATTTCTGACGGCGCCAGCGGATCGTCAAATGTAAGCCGCCCAAACGCGGCTGTTTCTTCACACCAGCGTTGCGGCCTTAGTGATAAGCATCAATGTTTATCGCCAGGCGCTTCATCTTGGTGCGAATGGTCGATTCATGAATGCCCAGAATTTTGGCCGCCTCGGACTTGTTGCCGTGGGTGGCCAACAGGGCCTCCATCAGGAGCTTTCTTTCGAATTCCTCCACCCGGCCAAACAGGCTGTTTTTGATCGGGGGCGCTTCCTGAATGAAAATTGTCCGGGACAACTCGACCAAATCACCATCGGCAACTAACTGTGCCATAATATACAGGCGCTTCACTTTATTGGCCAGTTCTCGAATGTTACCAGGCCAATCGTACTGGACAAATTGATGGACCAGTTCAGGAGGAATCTCCTCACCTTTGGCCAGCATCTTGTGGTTCAACATGAAATGCCGTAGCAGCAAAGGAATATCCTCTTTCCGTTCCCTCAGGGGAGGGAGGTGAAAAGTGATACCGCCCAGGCGAAAGTAGAGATCACGGCGGAAAGTTCCGGATTCAACCATCTCCTCGAGTCTCCGGTTGGTGGCCGCAAGGAGTTTGACGTCCAGGTCAACCTCTTTGGTTGTACCCAACGGCATAACCTTGCGATTGTCCAGCACCCTCAGCAGTTTCGACTGTAACAGCAGCGGCAGGTCGCCGATTTCATCGAGAAACAGCACGCCGTTGTTGGCCGCCACAAACAGTCCCGGTTTGTCATCGGTGGCACCGGTGAAAGCACCTTTGTTAAACCCGAATAACTCCGACTCCAGCAATGTATCCGGCAGAGAGGCGCAATTGATGGCCTGAAAAGGACCTTCCGGCCGCACCATGGTATGGAAATACCTGGCCAGGTGATCCTTGCCGACACCGGTCTCGCCGGTCAGCAACACCGGAATGTCAGAGCCGCCGATCAGCGGAATCTGCTTCTTGTAACGAAGGATCTCGGGGCAAAGGGTCAGGTAGTCGGTTTTCTCCGATGTCTCCGGTTGGCGCTCGGTATGCCTGTCGGCCGGGGAGCCCAGGGAAACCTCGGCGGAATTGATGAGTTTGCTGATCTCTTCGAGCTTAAGGTCCATGCCGTTGCTGACATAGAACTCTTCCGCCCGGAAAAGATACGTTAGGCGCTTACGGGAATCGAATGATTTCGAACAACCCGCGGCCAACAGGGCGTCGGCTGTCTCAAAGCGAACACCACTGCCATCGAGGATGTCAAGCGCCTTGCAGAAAGCGATCTCGGCCTCGCTGTGACGACTATTAGCGTCGGCCAGGATACCGTTGATCTTCCACAGGGCGCCAACTTCGACAACGCTGTCGGCGTCTTTGAGAACCGGCATGGCCAGGTTGACCTGACGGCGGGCCAGACGTAAATTCCCTGTCCGCACAAACAGTTCGGCCAGGTGCCGCTGTGCCGTGGCTACCAGGGTGGTGCCCGGTGCGACTTTCTTAGCCAGCCGGAGCGCCTGCTCCAGGTTAGTCTGGGATTGCTGATAGCGGCGCTGACGGTAGTTCAACTCACCCATGTAGGTGAAGTAGATCACTTCGTCACGGTCGTCACCGGTTTCGGTGATATGCCGGTGTGCCTGATTCAGAATTATCTCGGCCTGAGAATAATCACCTTCCTGAATGTGCACATATCCCAGCGACAGACAGGCCCGTGAAACCTCGAGCACGTCGTCCAGACCGGTTGACAGGTCGATGTTGAGTCGCAGGCGCTTTTTCGCCTCGGCGAAATTACCGGTGAAGGTATAGATGCGGCCGATATTGCCCAGCATAAAGGCAAGTTTCTTGTTATCGTTCAGTTTTCGGGCGATTTCGATAGCATCCATGAGGACTGACAGAGCATTTTTAAAATCATTCTGCCTGAAAAACAGTCCAGCCAGAAGATTCAACGCCCGGCTCTGTCCCTCGATACCATCATTGCGGCGGTAAATTGATTCTGCATCGCGAAATGCTTTCTCCGCTTCCTTCAGTTCACCCATATTCCGAAGAATATTCCCCAGGGTGATAAACGTGTCCGCCAGAATAGTCGTGTCGCCGGCTTCGGCCAGACGACTCTGAGCTACCCTGACCAATCGTAAAGCTGTTTTGTGATCAGACAAGGAAGCGTAGGCCTCGGCTGCGCTGCGAAGAATCGATCCCGCCGATAAGTCGTCGGCGCTATCAATGATACTTCGATTGCTCTCATAGTACCTGACAGCACCGGTCAAATCCCGTTTCGCCATCAATGACTCGAGATAATGAGCCATGGCCAAACAGAATTCACTACCAGCGTTGACGGTTTTCTTCATTGCGCAGTACCTCTTTCAATTGTCGCCGGTTGATAAGAACTCTCGATTCCCGTTTCCGGATCGACCCCCGGCAAGCCCTTGTCATAGAAATCGGTCGTTGTGGATCCATCATAGTCCCCCGGGAACGAATACTCAAAGTAGATTTCCAGGGTCAAGTCGATGATCAGGATCCCGGTGATGGGCGTGTTTGGGGCGGGAACGGAGGTCATACCAT
>JAUXCD010000241.1 GCA_030619085.1 Candidatus Zixiibacteriota bacterium | reverse complement strand
CGGCCGCCCTTCCAGGGTTCGATAAAATTGTCAACGGAGTACTCTCGGTAGAGATGCAGGTGAAGGTCGGGAATGACGAACACTACCTCGTCGTTCGACACCGGTGTCTTAATATTTTTGTGATTGGTCAAGTCGTAGTAGTACACCAGACCACCACCGAAAAGTTTTTTTAAGGTGTTGCCAATATTGGTTGCCACTGTTCCCTTGACTGGCCGCCGCTTGAGGCACTTGGACATCTCCTCCTTCGAGGCGTAGATATCAAACAGCGCTACCTCGTCCGGCGTCATGATGCCAATCATGGCGCTGCCGTTTTCGTCCTTGCGACTCTGCGGCGATGACCAGGTACCCACGTCGAGCCAGAAGAACGTCTTGTGGGTCGATTTCTTGACGACGTATTTCTCTCTGTGAGCGGTATCGAGTTCGGTTGTCCTGACAGAACGAAAATAAATATAGTTGTTGTCGAACTTCGGGTTTGTCTTGATCCTGCCGAAGGCCATGAGATTGAAGATCAGGTTTTCGATGCGCGAATCAGTGTGGAATATACTGAGGCTCATGAATTCATCGGGCGCCAGTCCCAACTGGCCACTCTCAGGAAATTTCTTCAGATACTTCTTGTACTTATCCTCGACAAACTGCTGGAAATCACGTACGAACCAATCATTGTCGGGTAGCTGCCAGATAATCTCCGCCCATTTCTTCATCATGGGCAGATCGAAGTTTTTGTCGGCCAGGCGGTTTTCGGCATAAACGTATTGCAGGATGCTGCGAAAATCACGACCATCGCAACCCATCTGCTTGAAGTAGTTCGATTTAGCAAAAACACCGCTCTTCATCGGACACCAGATAAATTTGTCGCTGTCAGTGATGAGGTTCTTTTTATGGGTATTTCTGAGAAGGCGAAGCAATACTTTTGACATAGGCTTACTCGATCCCCCCGACCTCGTCGTCATCGAGATGAAAACTCACGTTGCCTTTGTCCCACAGCGCCGGGTCCGCCAGGTGGCCGTCGATGATCTTGCAGCTCTTTACCGTGCCATCGGAGAACACGGCGCAGACATTGACATTGTTAAGCGGCTTACCGTCTTCGTCGGTGAATTCCGGACCACCCAAATACCGCAGCAGGTCGGTGCATTCGCCCGTGACGCCGTCTATTTCAACCTTGAACATGTACTCTGGCAGGTTCACGCCGAACTTAAACTCGTCTTTGGTCGGATCGTTTTCCACCTGCTCTTCCTCAGCCGGCGTGTCATCCTTGTCTTCGACCGCTTCAAACTCCCACTCCGCGTACACGAATCCTTTATCCACCGAGGCCGTGATATTCTCTTTTATCAGGTCATGTTCGCCGTCATTGTCATGCTCCCAGACACTGAACTTAGCCTCGACACCATCTGCAAAACCGTCTACGTCGGCACAGAGGCGCACCTTGTCGCTGATGTCGGCCTTCAGGGTGTTCCAGAACACGCGTACGATCTGGCGATCCACCTTGATGAAAGTGTACTTGTGACCCGCCTCACCGTCACAACTCCGTGTTATTTTCTTCTCACCGGCCATCAGACGATCTCTGCTTTCCCCCCGTATGCGGTCCGGAACTTAAACTTATCCCCCAGTGGCAATCCTTTGATCGTGATCTTCCCCTTTTCATCGCTGGCGAATTTCCGCTCCACGCCGTCGCTGCCCACTATGACAACCTCGGTGTTCGGCAGGACCGGTTTACCACTTTCATTTTTGACATCGACAATCTTAACCTTCTTGCCTTCTTTGTTTATCACGTATTCCGTCTCGGCGTTCTCGGTGTTCTTGAGCAATTCGATCTCTATCTCGTCACCAATCTCCATGACGTCGGAGACGGCGTGAAGAGTGCCCGATGTTGCCTTGAATACGAACCGGGGCAGCGTACCCTTATCTTTTTCGTCGTACTTATAAGTCCAGTTGGTCTTTACTTTGTCCTGACTTACTTTCACGTCGACGCTGTCGATTTCTTCCGACGGGAGTTCT
This sequence comes from Candidatus Zixiibacteriota bacterium, assembly GCA_030619085.1. Taxonomy (GTDB): domain Bacteria; phylum Zixibacteria; class MSB-5A5; order GN15; family FEB-12; genus JAUXCD01. Next base: position 1,725 of record JAUXCD010000241.1, on the reverse strand, counting down.
TTGTGCTCACGGTAGATAGCAACAGTGACGGATTCCCCCTCAAGATGCGGTGCATCCGCCGCGATATCGTTGGGGTCGACCGATGATCCGATGGCGCTGCCCCAACGGGCTGCCTGGAGTCCCTTGAACTTCACATAATATACGCCCATTGGAATGTCATCTTTGGTAATCTTGCCTTCGGAGCCGAGTGTGCCCGGTTCGATGGAGCCATCCGGGAGAATCATCGAATAGGCCAGGTCGGCCACGGCGTCACCTTTGTCATCGATGAACGTGAACTCAATGGAGGATGTTTTCTCTTCCGTCTCTTCCGGTCCGGTCTGCTCGGCCGTTGCGGTCGCTGCCGAGGCCGCCTTTTTTGACAGGTCGGGCGCCTCAGCCTGTACGCCGGAATCACTTCCGGCGCCACCGCCGCCACCGCCGCCACCACCGTTGCCGATGAGCACGTTGGGACTGCCCATCATAATGGTGGCCTGATTGGTAGGCGGAGCTTGAAAGGAAGCCGGACTGCTGGGGATGTGGGGGGGCGCGTTGTTGGCGGTGCTGGATACGGTTGCGGCCGGCTTACCTTCAATCAGCACCGAACTACTGCAGCCGCCCATGATCTTACCGGCAAACGGATGCGGAAGGGGGGTGGGTACCGGCCCTCCGGGTGTCGGCACCAAGATGATGTGGATATCGACGCCCACCACCTGGTCGCCCAGCTTGGCCGCCGGCATGTTGTTAATCAATACCGTGCCGACCGCAATGACTGTGCCTACCGGCATCGGGGACGGATCATTGCAGGTATTCGCCGTATCTCCCATTCGTGCCGCTGGTTTCCCCACGTGAGGTCCTTTGTTACAGATGTAAATGAATTGGTGTTGTTAATATGATAGTAATAAGCTGCCTAGTCAACAGCTTTTCCTGTGGCCGCCACGCGCAAAGGTCCCGGCCAGGGCGGCCGGGACCTTATTGCTATCTATGGGCTTCAAGCCGGCCGTCAAACGGCCGGAAAGCCCGGTTGCTCAATCCGGGTGAGATACAGTCGATGTTACCACACGCCGATAATGATACCCATGATGCAGAAGCCGATGATATTGTAGAAGATGTTAATCAGGTAGAGCTTCATCGGTCGGACTTCCATCGAATCACTGATGCCAATAACTGTGACCAAAAAGCAGATTGCCGCCAGCAGGCTCACAACAACCGCATCCGTCAGCGAGTAGGACCCGGTCCAACTTAAAATACGGGCCAGACCATAGGCGATTACCAGTGAACCGACAAATGCCCAGATCATCTTCAGTGCCGAGGAACCTTTCTGAAGTTCTTCTTTTGATTTGCCGACCGCCTGTGTCCAGGCCTTGCCAAAAATCACCGGTGAATACCACAGCGCGCCGAGTATAAAATAGGCCGCGCCGGCCACCAGGATCGCCCAGTAATTGACTCCTGTCGATACCATTTCTCCGATCCTCCTGATAAAGATTGCGTTTCCCAAGACCTGCTGTAATTGAAAGACCCACGTTTGCCGGCTTCAACATAAAAATTTCGAGGATCAATTGCTTAAAGGGGAGTTGACAGACCTATCGAGACTTTACCGCGGCCCGCATATGGCACTGCTGGCAGTCAATCAATGTGAACGCGCTATCGGTTTTCGCCGGCCGCCAGGCGCATCGGCTGCAATCGCCAGTAGGTCAGCGAGCGCCACAACCATTCAGACGGGCCGAAGCGGAAGTAGGTCAGCCAGAT
>JAUXCD010000126.1 GCA_030619085.1 Candidatus Zixiibacteriota bacterium | reverse complement strand
TTCAGCTCTCTTAGCCTGGTCATTGATGATAAAGTACTGCTCTTCATATCGTTTATTCTGCAGCTCACTTTCAAGACCATTTAGATGCAAATTTACCGCGAGAACGAACGCGTTTAACACAACAGCAGAAACTAAACAGATTTGTCCCCACTTTCTGGATTTCTTTGGATCAGTATTCATAAGCTCTTGTGGGCAACAGACGTCCGCGTCTGCCCCGTTCTTCCTGGCACGAGCGCCGCACAACAAGCTGCAGAACAAAGACCAGCCCGGCATTCAATTGTATGGAAATAATTCGTGTTGGAAGTCGACAATACGGTCCTCCCCCCGAACGATCATTTTGGTAGCGGGGAGGGGATTTGAACCCCTGACCTTCGGGTTATGAGCCCGACGAGCTACCAGACTGCTCCACCCCGCGATCGTGATTTTCAAATATATCCGTCGCTTAACCAATGTCAAGCGATATAAAATCTATCTTCTGGCCCCATAAGAGGCTTTGCACACCCAACTTGAAACCTTGCGCACCAACCCTCACATCGCAAGCTCAAGGCCGTCACAACCCGGCTTTAGCAACCGCTTTGTGACCTACTACTACGCTTTCGCCGCCGCGATCTCTTTCTTCTTTTCCTCCCTCAACAGCGACCACTTCAAAAACGGCGGCGTCACCAGCGTGGTGATCATCACCATAATCACTACCGCCGAGTAAGTGCTCGATGACACCACGGGATGACCATCCAGAATCAGTTTCGCCCCGATCCCGGCAAAAATCAGCCCGACCTCGCCACGGGGAATCATCCCCAAACCAATAGCCATTCGGTTAGTCGCCCGGTCAAAAATGGCCAGCGAGCAGGCCTGCTTGCCGGCAATCGCCGCGATAGTCATCACCGCCGCGAACCCGAGAATCTCCACCCGGGCAAAAGTCGCCAGGTCAACCAGCATGCCCATACGGACGAAGAAGATCGGCACCAGGAAGATCGCAATCGGCGCGATCAATTCGTGGATGCTGTGTTCGCCGCGCTCACGGAATTTGGTGAAATGGACCTCCTCGAGAATCAGGCCGGCCGCAAACGCGCCGATTATGGGGGCCAGGCCGATCAGCCCGGCGATATATGACAGAAGGAAACAGACCAGAAGCGCAAACGATAGAAACACGCCCTTGCCGCGAAGGCGAAATGCCATCCTGAAGTAATACGGCACGACCATGCTGCCAATCACTATAGCACCGACCATGAACAGAACCGCTTTGAGGATGATAAGCAGTACCGCGCCCGATGAGATACCATCGCCGATGCCGCTGTTGACGGCGGTGATAATCCCGGCGACCACGGCCAGGATAACCAGGCCGAGGATATCGTCGATCACAGCGGCGCCCAGGATGATTTTCGCCTCCCGCGTTTGTATCTTCCCCAGATCTTTCAGAACGCGGGCCGTAATACCGACCGAGGTCGCAGTCAAGGTGGCGCCGATGAAGATGTGGACATAGATTGATTCCGCTGGTAAAAACCAGGCACCGACTCCCCAGCCGAGGAAGAACGGCGCGACGACGCCTAAGATAGCCACCATGAACGAGGTCAGACCAACTTTCATCATCTCCTTGACGCTGGACTCCAGGCCGACCTCAAAAAGCAGAATAATCACACCCAGCTCGGCAAGGACCTCAAGAGTAATATTGTGCTTGAACGGCTCGAAGAAATCGATGCCGAACATGTGCAGGTTACCAATAATCATTCCGAACACCAACTCGCCCAGCACCGCCGGCTGGCTGAAGCGTTCGAAAATGTCGCCACCGAGTTTTGCGGCCAACAGGATGACAATCAGCTCTATCAGAATAGACAGAACCGGACCGCCATGACCGCCCCCATCTCCGTCTGAAGCGAAAGCAAGGCCGTAAAAAGCGTAAACGGCCGCTATAACAAATAAAATGAGGGTTCTTCGCTGATTTAATATTCTCACGTTGCCTCCAACACCCATGAAACCAAAGAATTTGGCCCGAATCTATATTATCCCCCGGCCGCCGACAAGCCATTTGTGAAAATATTATCAATGTCTGCGCATAACCGGAGATAGTACTAAACCGCCACAATATCGCCCTTTCCCGATTCAGAAAACAGTCAAAACTGACGAAATATATAAAGATTGAGAACATGAAGACATTACCGCAAACGGCTTAGCCGAGGACAACTATAAAAAGATATTATGCTTATTTTCCTAGGCGCATTTGTAGTCCTGGGGGGCGTGCTGACAGGTTTCGTTCTGGAAGGCGGCCAACTTCTGGCGTTGAACCAGCCGATGGAGTTTCTGATTATCGGCGGCGCCGCCCTGGGGAGTCTGATCATATCCACCCCGGTTTCGGTAATCAAGGGCATTTTCACCCAGTTGAAAGCCATCATGTCCGGCGGATACAAAAAACAGGACTACCTTGACCTGCTGGTTATGATGTTTGAAATTTTCAACGTCGCCCGCAAGGACGGCCTGGTCGGACTGGAGAACCATATTGAGCATCCTGAAGAGAGCGTGATATTCCAGCGCTATCCCAAATTCCTGAAGAATCACCATGCCCTGTCGTTTTTCGCCGACACCATGCGCGTGATTATCTCAGGAGCCGTCCAACCGTATGATCTGGAAGACCTGATGGATAATGATATCGAGACACTGCACGAGGAAGAAGCGCGGCCGTCCAACGCTCTGGCGACGGTGGCGGATGCGCTGCCCGGTCTGGGAATTGTCGCCGCCGTGCTCGGTGTGGTTATCACGATGGCCGCTATTGACGGCCCACCTGAAGAGATCGGCCACAAAATTGCCGCCGCCCTGGTAGGTACGTTCATAGGCATTATGGGCTGCTACGGTTTTGTGGGACCGCTGGCCGTCAGCTTGAAACATCGTCTCAATGACAACCGCCTGTACCTGGTCTGCATGAAAAACGCACTGCTCTCCTTCAACAAGGGCGTGGCTGGCATCATTGCGGTGGAATTTGCCCGCCGCAGTCTCTACGCGGAGGTCCGCCCGGAGTTCCTTGAGCTTGAGCAGGCCTGTAACGAAGCCAAAAAGAGATAACGTCTATGGCCCAGGGATCCGAACAGCCAATCATCATCCGCAGGAAAAAAAAGGGCGGTCACGGCGGTCACAGCGGTGCCTGGAAAGTCGCCTTTGCCGACTTCATGACGGCTATGATGGCTTTCTTTCTGGTGATGTGGTTGGTCGGCCAGGAAGACGATGTTAAGCAGGCAGTAGCGGGATATTTCCGTGATCCCGGTAATTTCATGAAGCAGGGCGGCGCGGGAATTTTGGAGGGATCAAAGACAGCGATTCCGAACCAGAACTCACCGATGTCCCCGACCAAAAATAAAGATGAAAAGGGCGCCGGACCCAGCGAGGCCGAGCGAAAGGAACTTTCGCTGGCGGCTAAGTCGATTCTGCAGGAGTTGGAAAAACAACCCGCTTTCAAGCGCCTCAGAAGCAATATCAAGCTGCACCTGACCTCCGAAGGCCTTCGGATCATTCTAAATGAGTCCGAGAACTCGCCGGCCTTTTTTGAGCCGGGGTCGGCCAAACTTCTTCAAAAGAGCGCCATAATCCTCATCACTATCGCCCGCGAACTCGGCCGCTTGAAAAACCAATTGGTAATCGAGGGACACACCGATGCCGCTTACGGCGGCAATAAAGAGTATACCAACTGGGAACTGTCCGCCGACCGAGCCAATGCCGCACGTCAACTGATAGAGGTCTCGGGAATAAACCCGGGACAGGTTCGAGAAGTGCGGGGGTTTGCCGATCGTTTCCCCATGTTCGTAGAGAAGCCCAACGATGCCCGCAACCGACGTATCACTATCGTGGTGCTCTATCAGTCGCGGAATCTCCGCTACGATCAAATTGAAGTGGGTGAAGACCTGTTAGAAGAGATTTACAACTAAGATTTCTCAGGCGTAATTGCGCTGATAACACCAGAAAAAAACCGGCTTTATAAGCCGGTTTTTTTCTAATTCATAATCTATTTCACTCGTAGCTCAAGCATCTCCTTGCGGATATCCTGAGCGATTGTCTTGATTTCCTGCATTGCCTTGCGGACGCGACCGGTGGCTGCTTTATTGCCGCCCTCAGCCTTTTCGATCTCCAGTTTCACAGCCTCGATTACCTCAATGAGTTTCGGAAAACTTGACATCTAGTACTCCTTTCTGTCGTTATTAGTAAAAAAACGCTGGTTTGTAGGGAATTTTAAAGACGAGGTACTAATTCTGGCAATAAAAAACTGGCTTAGTCACAATATTTTTCTATATTTATGCCAACAAAAGAAGGTACCCCCCGGTCAATTTGAAACCGGGGCTTTTGTGTTTTAACTCTTGCCTCAGGTAGTGTAAGTTGCAGAGAACAAACGGCTTGGCAGTCACCAATCGAATCGAGACCATCGCTGATTGCTTTCGGTCTCACGCACCTTTCGCGAAACTCGCTAAGCTCCTGCGCGACAGCGACGTAAGAACGATTCAGGTCGCCGGGCTAAGCGGCTCTTCCCCGGCAATGCTCATCAATAGTATCTATCGCGAATTCGGACAACCAATTGTGGCGGTCACGGCCGGCCCGGAGGAAGCCCATGACCTGTTCGATGACCTCAGCTTTCTGCTGGGCCCGGAAAAAGTCGGCCACTTCCCCTCGCGCCAAATACTGCCCTATGACTTTCGGGCGCCTATCAGCGAGATAATCGGCCAGAGAATCTCAACCCTGGCCGGGTTGGTGAACGGCACTGTCGAAGTCGTGGTCTGTCCCACGCGAGCCTTGATCGAACCAACCATCACGCGAGAGAACCTCGCTCAGAATCAGATTCACCTTGAGGTTGGCCGTGAGTATCAGCTTGACGATGTTGTCCGGCGTTTGGTGCGGCTCGGATTCAAACGCGTGCCGGTTGTCGAAGAGGTCGGCGATTTCGCCCTCAGGGGCGGCCTGATTGATCTGTTCACACCGGGCTTCGACGCGCCCGTTAGAGTAGAGTTCTTCGGCGACGAGGTCGAGACGATTAGGCAGTTCGACGTTGCCACACAGCGGACTATCACCCGCATTGACCATGTGACACTCCTGCCCAAACGCGAAGTACCGATTACCCAGGAAACAGTCGAGACCCACCTTGAGAGTTTGCCTGAAGCGGACGCGGAGTATATCCGCACCCGCTACCTCAACGACCCTGAACTGCCCGGCCTGGAATGGCTCTCAATCCTGTTCGGCCTGCCTCAGGGAGCGCTGACCGATTACCTTGGCAACAACGCCATCGCGTATTTCGAAGGGGAAGGCTCCATACGAGCCGAAGCCGAGGCCACGGTGGCCGAGGCCGATTCGCTGTATCATCGATTGAACAAGCAGTTCCTCAGCCTGCCCACACCGGATCGCTACTACCACTCGATAGACAATGCGATGAGCAGCCTCAAAGCCCGCGCCAGTATCGACAAACTTCCCTTCCGGGGCGGGCATGCCGAGGTGATCGATTTCGGGTGTCATCCGCACCCGTCGTTCGGCTCACGTCTCGACCTGCTGGGCAAAACCATCAGGGAATACGACATACAAGGGACGCAGTACTTCATCGCCTGCGACACCGATGCCCAGGTCAACCGACTGGCGGAATTGATCGAGGAGAAAAGCGATATCAATCGCGAGCCGCATATCGAAATGGCCGACCTCAAGGGCGGTTTTGTGTGTCTTGACGGCGGCTTCGCCGTTCTCACCGACCATGAGATCTTCAGCCGTTACCATCGGAGAGTGCGCAAGAAGAAATTCAAAGAAGGCGTCGCCATCTCCGACTACTCCAACCTCACCCGCGGCGACTATGTGGTCCACACAGAACACGGCATTGCCCGGTATCTGGGGCTGGAAACACTCACTATCGATGGCCGCAACCGTGACTGTCTGCTTTTGCAGTACGCCAGCAAGGACCGCCTGTATGTGCCGATTGAGGAGTTTAACCGGGTCTCGAAATACTCCGGCAAGGACGCGGCGCCCGTGCTCACCAGTCTCGGCGGACCGGGCTGGGAGAAGCTCAAGGAAAAAACAAAAAAGGCCATCACCGACATGGCCGCCGACCTGCTCAAGCTCTACGCCGAGCGCAAGATATCACCCGGCTATGCCTTCGGCGAGGACACCGTCTGGCTGCGGCAACTGGAAGCATCTTTCATATACGAAGAGACTCCCGACCAGATGCGGGCCATCAGCGAGGTCAAGGACGACATGGCCAGTGGCCAGTCGATGGATCGTCTTATTTGCGGCGACGTCGGCTACGGCAAGACCGAGGTTGCGGTGCGGGCCGCATTCAAGGCGGTGGAAAACGGCAAGCAGGTGGCCGTGTTGGTCCCCACGACCATTCTCGCCCAGCAGCACACCCAGACGTTCAGCGAACGCTTAACCGAGTTTCCGGTCAAAGTTGAGACGCTCTCGCGTTTCCGCACACGCAAGCAGCAGTTGGTCACGCTCGACGACCTCGCGGACGGCAAAGTTGATATCGTTATTGGGACTCATCGTCTGCTATCGAAAGACGTAGCTTTCAAAGACCTCGGCCTGCTGATAGTGGACGAGGAACATCGCTTTGGCGTACGCCACAAAGAGAAGCTCCGGCAACTGAAAAAGGACGTCGACACCCTGTCAATGACCGCCACGCCTATCCCCCGCACGCTGCATTTGTCTCTCATGAGCGTGCGCGACATGAGTATAATAAACACCTCCCCCAAGGATCGCTTGCCCATCATCACTGAGATCACAGAGTTTGACCCTTCGTCTATCGCCACCGCCATACTGCGCGAGACCGGCCGCGGCGGCCAGGTGTTCTTTGTGCATAACCGCGTGCAGACTATTGATGCGATGTATCACTATTTGAAGAAGATCGTGCCCCAGGCGGAGATTGCTATTGCGCACGGACAGATGCATGAGAAATCGCTCGAGGGTATTATGATGGCGTTCATGGCCAAGCGGTTTGATGTCCTTCTGTGCACCTCGATTATCGAGTCCGGCCTGGATATTCCCTCGGCAAATACAATTATTATCAATCGCGCCGATCGTTTCGGCCTGGCCCAGCTTTACCAGATACGCGGCCGCGTCGGCCGCAGTGCCCGCCGGGCCTACGCTTACCTGTTAACGCCGCAGATCAAACTGCTCAAACCGGATGCTGTCAAACGACTGCGTGCTCTGGAAGCTCACTCGGACCTCGGCGCCGGTTTCGCCCTGGCCATGCGCGATTTGGAAATTCGCGGTGCCGGAACTATTCTGGGGACCCGACAGTCCGGCTATATCGAAGAGATCGGCTATGACTTGTACAACAAGTTGCTCGAGGAAGCGATATCCGAACTGAAGGGAGAACAGATCGAACGTCCGCCGGAAAGCAAACTCGAGATAGATATCGAAACCCACCTGAGCGGTATCTATGTCGCCGACCGTCAGCAGAAAGTCGATATCTACCGTCGTCTGGCCGACACCCGCACTCTGGACGAGGTGGAGAAAATCCGAGATGAGGTCACTGACCGTTTCGGGCGGCTGCCGGAATCAGCCGTTAATCTTATCGAGGCCGCGGCGGTGCGCATCTCGGCAGCGGTGCTGGAAATGGAAAAGGTGAAAATCCGCGAGGGCATCGTTAACCTGTTCTTTAAGGAAGGGCGGGAGCTCAAACGCAGTGAGGTCGAAGCGTTGCGCCGGGGGACGGACTGCCCGATGGAGTTTTCACTTACCGGACGCACCCAGATCATCATCGACATGACGAAGGTCGAAAAGAACGCGCGCCTGAGTCACCTTCGCGGACTTCTCGGCAAGATGTAGATTTCGTGGCTTCAGCGTAACCCAGGCCACTGATCAAATTCATACCTACTCTATCTTTGCACCCTTCTGGAGATTGTGTCTTGCACACAGAATTCGTACATTCTCCGCTGTAAT
>JAUXCD010000230.1 GCA_030619085.1 Candidatus Zixiibacteriota bacterium | reverse complement strand
CGGGCTGGATTTGGCGGACCAGTTGTCATCCTCTTTTACTATCGATACCGGTAACCGATTGGAAACAATTAACAACTGCTTTTGCAGCAAAGGAATCACCCCACTTCGTCATAAACGTATATGATTAATAATACAGGCTCTAAAACTCGTTGACAACTACAAACGGAAAAATGCGATTTCTCTCACCGGGCGGCGTCTATCCAGTTATCGAGAAAATCAATCAGGTCACGTGGAGGAATCAACCACAGATCCGCCCGGGTTGAGCGCAATTCCTCGCGCACCAGTATTTTCAGCCCCCGGCTGCCCAGCGCCTCGAACGCGTCCTCATCGGTGGCATCATCACCCAGGTACGCTACCGGGGCGTCTTTGGCGGCTTCACTGACAATCATTTGCACTGCGTGCGCTTTGGTGATGCCAGCCGCACGAAGTTCCAGGCCGCCATCGAAGGCGTGCAAGACCAATCCAAAATCAGCGGCACTGTCCGCAAAGCGTTCTGTTACTTTGTCTTTCAGCGCCGACGCCTCCTGTTGTGGCAAACCCCGCCAGTGAAACGCCACTGAACTCGGCTTGCGCTCGCATCTCTGTTGCAGATCGTTTTGTGCTACCCAATCATTTACCTGCGTGAGGGCTTCGGTGGTTTTTCTCGGCAGATTGGCAATCCGGTATTTACCGGCGGCATCCAACCATTCACCGCCGTGACATCCCCATATTTCCGGAAACGTATCGAGCGGCAGGAGCGCTTTCACTTCCTGAACGCGCCGTCCACTGACAATGACCAGGCGCGTTCTGTCGCTGTCCATTATCTTAGCCAGCCGTGCAGGGACACCATCGTAGGGGACAGCCAGATCGCGTTCCGTGCGAAACGGCGCCAGGGTGCCATCGTAATCGAGAATCAGTACCGATGTCTGGGTTTGAGTCAGGTTGGAGATAAATTTCTGAAGGTCAAAATCGCCGACAAGTGTTTTCATTGCATCTCCCGTGCGTTACTGCGCGATGAGATGGTTCTCAAGACCTCTGCGTACGCCCAGCATGAGCGTAAGATACTCTCTCAAATGTCGGGTGAGAAGGAAATTCTCTTTGACGAACTGCTTTCCGGTTTGCCCCATGTTACTGATCTTCACGGGGTTTCTCAGCAGTTCACGAATTCGCAACGCCGCGCCCTCGGGCGTGTTCACCAGATACCCGGTGTGATGGTTGTGCACCTGCAGACGGATTCCGCCGACATTACCGCCGATTACCGGTTTGCCTTTCCACAGCGCCTCGGTGACGGTCAGGCCGAATCCTTCCTGGGTCGATTTCTGGATGATTATGGTCGATGCCCGTTGCAGGGCATTGATCGTGCGATGAGCGTCAGAGGGCAACATCAGCACGTGAATATGATCGTTGTCCTTGGCTTCGTCCATAACTTCTTCGAATACCGCTGCCCCTTCGGGATCATCGGTAGCGCCGCCGCCGGCCAGCACCAGACGGGCCTCGACCGATTCGCTCAGCAGTTTGAACGTCCGAATCACACCGGTGGGGTCCTTGAACCGATCAAACCGGGATACCTGGGTCAGGATAGGGCAGTTGTTGGGGATTTTCAATGTTTCCAGGGTGGCGGCGATCTCCTCCTCCGGGATATCGCGATTCTTGTCACTGAGCGGATCGATACTGGGTGCGATAATGAACTGGGCGTGCGGTAGACGCTGGGCGAAATCCGGCATCGAGAATATCGAGGCATCGTAGTCGCTTACCAGCGAATGCAGGTACCGCCATACTTTTCGGTTCGGATGGCTGGCATCGATATGACAGCGCCAGATCCACATCCCCTTCCGGTCAGGGCAGAGCTGAAGCAGTTTGGCCGGCTGCGGGTCATGGATGAAAACAAAATCCGCCTCCTCGAGAATCGGCCGAAGCCGTCGGGCGTTGAACGCCACCGTCGTCTCGTAAGCATCGAGCATCGATTGCGTCAGGGCGACGTTGTTGCCCTGAAGGCCGTTATGGAACGCCTTGGTGGTGTTGAAATAATCCGGGTTGCCCTCGATAACTTCCCACGAGGCATCGAGTCCCAGATCGTTCATCAGCGGAATCAACCAGTCGAGAATCTCCGCCACCCCGCCGCCGGACTTGGTGGAGTTGACATGCACCACCTTGGCACCGGCGAGGTCACCGGCCAACTGGCGCAACTGCGAGACGGCGTTGTCGCCGACCACCGCGCGGTAATCGTCTAGAACCCTATCCACGAGCCCGCTCCCCGACAGCCGCGCTTACGGCCGCCAATAGATGTTCTTTCAATTCCGGCAAACTCATGAAATAGAAGTCGATATTGCGAAGTGAATTCAATAGCGGTTCGACACCCTCGCCGAATCCCTCCAGCCATTGCGAGAAATCATCGGTAGATTTCTCTGTACGGCGACGCGCCTCTATGTAATGGTAATAGATTGTGGACAGGCTCATATCGGGCAAGGCCGCGATCAGGTCCTCCGGCTTATGCAGTTTCACACCGGTGTCAAAAACGACTGTTACGGCGCGCATGAACCGAAAGTCTTGACCCTTGTGCACCCAGGGGACAAATGGTAACTCGGCCAGGTGGTCATCAATAATTTCGATAACCATCGTCCGAAGATCCTCGAAACTTCCATTGGCGTAAGGATTTATGATCCCCAGCCGCTCGGCCAGAACCCGGTCATGGAGTTCCCGGGCGGTCCAGATGGCGAAATCGTTGCGGAATTCCGGGTCATCGAAAGTCGGCCGAATCTGGGTCTCGCAGAAATGGTGAAAAAGGCACTCAACCGGGGCATTTTTCAACCGCTCGCGTAACTCTCTGAGATTCAAGGCGGTATCTATCCCGGCCATTCGAGCGATGAGGGCGCAGTCTTTTACAGCAAAGGGCATATTCACTTTTTCGGTCTTAAAGGCCATCATCTTTAGAGCTTCCTGTTTAAGGGCCCTACGTGCCATATTGCTCTTAACAAAGGGGGGAGAAACTCAGTTCCGATGAAATCCATCGATCTTCCAGTAGCCAGACCACTTTTATGCTTCGGCGGCGGGTGCCCCACGTCTTTAGACGTGGGATGCCGCGAGGCAAAAAACACGCCTGGCGTGTGTCGGGAGCGCAGGGCTGTTGACCTACAAGAGCCGAGACTGTTTCAGGCCCAAACAAGTTTGGGCCTGCCACCCATATAAGTCAAATGTTGGTGCACGGGGACGTACACCAACCACAGAACGAAGTGTGCGAAGCGAAAAGTCACACGAAGTGTGTGTGGGCAGCAGACGTCCTCGTCTGCCCCATGTGGTAGCCCACAGCTTGCTGTGGGTACTGTGACCAGTGGCCGCCTATTCTATTGACGAACGGGCTTCTCGGTTTGTTGGGCAAGCAGCAGGCGAAGCACCGCCAAATTTTCTTCCGAAATATGTTGGAACACGAACCCGGCCTCGTAAAGGTCGTCCTCTTCGCGCTGTTGGCACCACACGCAGGTAGCGTCGAATGTCACGATAGCCGATTCGGACTTACTGGTCGGGAAATCGGCCCGAAGCAAGTACAATACAGATTCGGCGAACTCCTTGTCGGACATGATCCTGACGCCGGCCAGAGAGAAATCCATGAGGTGCCCGGCCACCTTGCCTGTCTCTCGATTGCCCACTTCGACGAACTGCCTATATCCTCGTTTTTTCATGGGAAGAAATGATTCAACCGGACGCCGGCCGGTTTCCCGTTTTTCCTGCATAGTTGTCCTCCTGAATTGCTACTTCAACCAGGTATCCTCAATCGTCTGTATCTCACCAGCGGCCGAGGTTCACCGCCAGGCGGACAGACGACTAATTCAACAACATATTCGATGTAAGCGCGGTCAATGATGTGTGTAGATAAAAATAGGTTTGATGGATTGTGCTGTCAATATAGAATTTTGACGTGCCCCACCGCTTTAGCGGTGGGGTGTGGGAATCACCTTTTTGCTCCGGCGACGGGGTCGCTTCTATGCTTCGTGTTAATCAAGATGGGTGCTGCGAAGCGAAAGGCTGGCTCCGCCAGTGGGCGGCAGACGTCCTCGTCTGTCCCAACCTCTGTGCCTCTGTCAGGTTGCAAGCATGCAAACAACCTGACCTACGGGACTTT
>JAUXCD010000099.1 GCA_030619085.1 Candidatus Zixiibacteriota bacterium | reverse complement strand
GCCTCGGTTTGAGAGGCCACATAGGCGGTCGCCTCGGCCAGCATCTCATCGGTGAAGCAAAAGCCGTTGGATGATTCCCTTACAAGTTTAGCTATCTCGCTCTCCCACGGCACCGCCGCCAGCAGCGGTCTTCCCGAAGCCAGCATGTAGAATATCCGACCGGTGGTGAAGGCCTGCTCCTTTTCTGATGGTAGACCAATATAGAACATCGCCGCCTCCGAAAGCAGCCCAAGTGCCTCGCGGCGGGGATGGAACCCGCGAAACTCACAGATGTCACGTAGTCCATGCCGCGTCAATTGCTCACTTAGCCAGACTTCATCCACATTGCCCACCTGCAGCAGACGGACTTTGTCAAACAGGTCGGGGGATGTATCTCTGAAGGATACCAAAAGCTTCAGCAGCGGTTCAACCGGGTAGATATGGTTAAACGTCCCGAACAACCCAATGACAAACTCGTCTCTCTTGCGCGGCAGTTGCCAGGCCCGGACTATATCGGGGTCGAACGAGTTCGCTATGACATTGGCACTGCCGAGATAGGCGCCGATGGATTCGTTAACCGTTGTCAGGGTGGTTGCCTCGGATTTTATCACCTTAAGAAGCTGCTCGGCCCTGGAGCGTGCGCGGGCGTCGGCAAAGGTGTCCTCGAGCGGATAACTGGTCCAGAAGTCACGGAAATCAGCCACCCAGGGAAGGCGCGATTCGCGAGCCAACTGGCGGGCCACCAGGTGGGCCGACATCGGGGGCGATGTTGACATAATCACATCGTAATTGTTATTGGCAATCAATGTCCGTCCCAGTCGCACCGCCGGTTTGACCCAGCCGATCTTGGAATCCGGGAAGAACCGGTCCGATACCGGCTGTCCCTGCCGGATGACTTTATCCGTCACTTTTCTCATGCCGAGAAGATACATCAACCGCTGAGGGTCACGAGACCCGGAGCGATAGATGCCGCTAACATCGATATCCGCCAGCAGTTCCGGTTCATACACCCGGTATGTGACCTGCTTGACTGTCAAAACATGGCATTTGAGGCCGGATTCAGCCAGGTGCTTATACAGGGCCAGCGGCCGTCCCACCCCGGCGCCGCCCATCGGCGGGAAATAGTAACACACTACCAGCACTTTCGGTTCGGTCATGACCTGGCTTCCTCCGCGATGGAGCGCATGATTTTCACTTGCCGCTCGACATTGTTCTCAAACAGTGCCTCTTGCTTCACCCGGGTCAGGTTTCCCTCTCGCATCTTTTCAAAGCAATCGTCGCCTTCCACGAGATCGGTAATCGTTGTGACCAACGCACCGGCGTTGCCGACCGGATAAGATAAGCCCGACTCAGCCTTCAGCCATTCCCTTACGCCGGGGATATCGGCTGCCACCGGCACCAGACCCAGCGCCATGGCCTCGATAAGCGACACCGGCGAGGAATCGGACTGCGAGTTTGACAGGTAAACATCGTGAGACGCCATCAACTCGATAAACTCCCGGCGCGATAGCTTGCGGTAGTATTGTATCCTCTCACCCACCATTGACTGTGCCTGCCGGCGAAACGATTCCGCCTGAGACCCGAATTCAGGAAACGTAATCTGTATCTTCCCGCTGTTGACCAGACCAGCCAGCGCCTTGACAATAAACAAATTACCGTATACCGGCTCATGCGCCCGTGGTACGATGATCTTCAGCGGCGTTTGAAAACTGTAATCCTTTTTATGAAGTGTCAACAACTCCCGCTCTATCCCCCACGGGATGACATCGCCGTTGGGATTGTCGAACAACCGGCGCGCCGCCGTCAGAAGGTACTCAGAATCGGCAAAGACATGGTCGGCGCGTTTTAGAGCAAGCCGGGCTTTGTGCCTTCGAAAAGTCATCGGTCGGTCGGCCATCAGGATATCGGAACCCCAGATATTCAGTATCATCGGGATCTTCAGCGATTTCACGGACCGCGCCGCCGCATACCCGTAGCCAGTGGCAAAATGGGCGTAGATGATATCCGGGGAATACCGTCTGGCAATCGCTTTGATCTGCCGACTGACCAGGAAATAACTCAGCTGTCTGATGGGAAGTCTCGGCTTGAGATGAAAGTGATGCACGGCCCCGCGCTCAAGCGAGGCTGTCAGCACGTGGCAGTCTTGCCGGCGCAACTGTGCCACCAGACGTTCGATATGGAACGACCGGCTGTCAGCCAAAAGCAGAATCCTGAGTTTCTGGTCGGTCAAATCATTTTCCCCAGGGCAGACAACCACACGTGGCAAAAATAGGTGCGCTCCACGCCGCCCCATTTCTTCTTGTAGGCGCGAAGGTTCTCGGCCTCGTCTGGTGATGCCCCCAGATTAAGGTATTTCACTCCCTTTCCGGCCAACTCGTGCGCGGCATGAAACAGCATGAACTGGTTCGGTTTCAGGAATGAGAACTGTCGGTCAAAATACACCTGCCAGTTTATCACCATATCGTTTTCAATCAGATTGATATGCGAGGCCGCCGCCTTTCCCTCGTGTTCACACCAGAGCCACTGGACCCGGTCGTCCGATTCGGCCAACACGGCCAATGCCTCGAAAAACTGCCTCGGATATTTCGCTTTCCGCCCGTGCTCGGCCTCGGCCTGCTGCATTAGGCTTACGAACCGGTCCATGTTGGCCAGTGCAAACTTCCGCACCTCGATACCCTCTCGCTGGGCCTTTCGGATTTCCGACTGCATCTTCTTGTCCGGCGGCTCCCACTTTGGCGAAGAGATATCTACTATCGATGTTGCGCAGGCTTCCGTTTGATAACTCCGATGTTCCCGGCACCAGCCATAGTAATCATAGAGGAAAACCTTGCCATACCCTGCCTCCGTCAGTGCCGCCTGAAGCGCCGCCGCCATATCCGGTGCCTCGGTACCGGCCTTTGCGCTTATATACAGCCTTCCGTAGCATCCGTCGGGCATCGACTGCAGCCGCCTTACCGGACGAAGGCCGAACTCCACCGCCGGAAGTAATGCGATTACTCTTTCACCATCATATACTGTCCAGTAAACAGGCCTGCCGCCGACAGTTTCCCAGAGGCGGCCGAACGCCACAGACCCAAAAAGTGAGCCACCAGTTATTTCGTTGATTGTAGCAGAGGGAAGATCAGACTCTTGGCAGCGTCTTACTTTCATCACATACGCACCAGCAGGATTTTTCCGCGACCGACATTGCCGTCCTCATCGGTGAGCACAAAAATGTACACCCCGGAGGCTACGTCCTCGTTTTTCTGGTTGCGTCCGTCCCAGGTGTCATTGACCGCCAGCTCGGTAACCAGTTCCCCGGCGACACTGTATATGCGCACCCGGCCGGCCTTGAGAAAATTGAAACTGAGCCGGTCGGCCGGAGAGTTAATCACGAAAGGATTGGGGTAAGCAATTACGCTCTCGGCGGTCGATGTCGGTGTGCCCATGACCGAGGGAATGATACTGATGCCGGCGTCCGTGGCCACGTAAGTACGCCCGGAGATGGGATCAAAGGTGACATTGTTGACAGCATCCGATACGAGATCACTGGTAAGACTCTTGTACACCATGAACTCATCAGCCGAGGCGTTCCAGAACACGAGGCCGTCGGTGGTGCCGATCCAGAGATTACCGCGTCCGTCGAACTCCAGGTCAGTGATGTCGGAGCTGACCGACGCGGGCAGGTCGAAAGTTACGAAATACTCGCGTCCCGGGTCATAGCGTGAGACTCCAAAATTAGTGCCAACCCACAGGATGCCGCCCGGCGAGAATTTAACGGTCCGCACGGTGTTGGAAACCAGGCGACCACTATCGGTGGTGAACTGGATACAGGAGTCGTCGCTGTGGTCAAACGGATCAGCCCCCAGGTCGCACACATACACACCGACCGCCTCAGTTCCCACCGCCAGCCAGTTTTCGTGGACATCCAGCGATGTCACGTACACGTTTTTGATGGAATCGGCCACACCGAGCGAATCCCAGCCGGAAGGATCGTCCAGATTCGACAGGTCGCCGATAACTATCGGGTAGCCGTTGGCGGCCCGATAGCAAGCGATATAGACATACTGCCGGTCCGTGTCGAGGCCCCGGATAACAACATAGCTCAGGCCGTTGGGCGGATCATCGGTATTGCCCAGCATGGTCGAGTTGGTTTCGTCGTATCTTATGACGGTATCTTCGGTGAGCAGATGCAGTGCATCGCCATCGGTACCCACCCAAGTCTGCCCCAGCGAATCGAGCGCGGCGAGCGTTGTGGGCCGGGCAAAAGAATATAGCTTCCAGGCGTTATCGATCAGCATCGCAGCCCGGCGATTTTCAAAGGCCGCTGTTATCAGGCCGGTTGTGCCCACCGTGACATCGTTGACATCAGTTTCCGGAAGACCCGTATAGTAATACTCCTGGTATCGATCCTGCACACTATGGAAAAGCCCTCCCCGACTCACGGTCACCCAGCGGACAGTTCCGTTGCCCGTGCTGGTGACAGGATAGCCCACCTGCCAGGGGATGCCGCTAATAGACAATGGTTCCGGCACGGAGTCGACAATCACCGCCATCTTGCTGCCGAACATATCATAGAAATGAAGGAACAAGGAATCGTGCTCCGCGACGAGATTGGCATAACCTATACCGTCACCGATCGGCACGCGGGCCACACTATCGGCGGCAACATCGACGGTCAGAAAAGCTCTTGGGGTCGAGGCATATATCTCGCCTTTGAATAGAGCGATGCTCCTTACCGTATCGCTGAACATGGCCGGGTGGTCGGCGTAGCCGAACGTTTTCCAGTTATTGGGCGACTTCAACAGAATCGGATTGGAGCGGTCGGCTATGGCTATCCCACTTGATGTCGCCAGGTAGATGGAATCTGCAGTCAGGGCGATATCCAATACGGTGGGCATCGGGTTAAGGTCCCCGAACAGACCGTAGCTGTCCTGAATCTGGCCGCCGTCATTCTCTTTTGAAAACAGCACCAGGCCGTTATCGCAGCCAACCCACAGGAAATCACCATCGTCAACCAGTCGGTGCACACCGATGAGGTTGTTATCCTGATCGGCAAACAGGAACTGCCGACTGTTACCGTCATCGAATTTAATAAGACGGCCAAAACCGGCAACCCATAACTGGCCGGAGGCATCCTTGATAATGTCAGTGATATCGGTAGTCCCCAGACCATCGGTATTGATTAACTCCCGGCCGGGTCGGTCAGGATCGTCGATTGCCAGAATTCCACCTGATGTCGCCACAAAGAGCGTATCACCGAACTGCTGTATGCGGCGGCCATACTTGAAAGAGGTCAAATTGATCCACTCCGAGGCCGCTGCGGCAGGCTGGAGAATCCCCAGAATGAATAGCAGTGACAGCGAAATTACGATCGTCTTGAGGGCGAAAACTTTCTTACAATCCATAACATCAGGAATATACCGCTTAGCGACGCGGTTATCAAGAACGAGAAAAGTCCGGCTACATCGCCGATTCGGGTAAAGATGGAATAATGGTCCAACCGGCGCACGCTGGCGCTGGCGGCCGCAACCTCGTACAGGTCGAATCCTACTCGGATTCGGCCATAATCATCGACCACGTAGCTCAGGCCGCTGTTGGCCACACGAACCGCCCAGCACCGGTTCTCGACAGCGCGCGTGATGAACATCCGCGAATGCATATGCACCCCGACCGAACGGCCGAACCAGGTATCATTGGTGATGCCGACTAAGAATTCGGCACCGTTGCGTATCATAGCGCGGACGTACTCCGGGAAAGTACACTCGAAACAAATCAGCACCGAATACCCGGCATCGGGCAAGTTAAATAGCTTCGCCGAATCACCGGGGTAGAAATCCGACCACCATTGCACACCGTAGGTTTCGATAAATGTCAGGTACTTTTTCAGGAAACCCTCCTGCAGAAACGGCAGCTTATCCTGGTACGGGACGTGTTCGGCGAACGGCACCAGTTTTGTCTTGTCGTAGCGGAGATCGACCTGCCCCTGCGGATTGAACTGGTAACAGGAGTTGTAGTGCCTCTCCCCTCGCTCATCGACCGTTGCCCCCAGGGCACCGACCAAGTGGTAGCTTTGTGATCGGCGGGCGATGCCACCTATGGCATTGAGGCCGTGTTGGCTGTGGGTCAAGTAGGCGGGAGCCGACGTCTCCGGCCAGACAATGAGTTTGACGGAATCATCAACCACCGACTGCGCCAGCGAATCATACAGCCGGTAGGAGTAATCGGCGTTCCCTTCGGCCCATTTCACTTCCAGCGGCACGGACCCCTGAAGCAGCGCGATTTTATAATCACCTGGGACCGGAAATCGCGGTATCTCTATCCAGCCGTAGGCGGTCACCAGGAAGACCACGGCTACGGAGACAAAGAACGCCGTCACCCGTCTTTCCGGGGAGATCGTCCTTCGGAATATCTGGAGTATCAGCACGTTGACAGTGACAATGAGAAAAGTCAGACCGTGCACCGAGATAACGGACACAATCTGCAGCACATAGATGTAATATGCCTGAGTGTACCCCAGGTCCGACCACGGGAAAGCGAACTCCGACAGCGTTCGGAAATATTCCATCCCCGTCCACAGAAAGGGGAGCAGCACGAATCCGTAGACCGGCTTGATTTTGTACAAACGGTTAAAGATCGTCAACGGCACGGCGTAATAGAACGCCACAATGATCACAGCGGCAATCATCCCGGGCGGACTGACCATCGCCACCCAGTAAATGGAAAAGAGGGTGAAGAAAAAGCCGAAGAAATACGCCGCGTTGAACGCCTCGCGTTTCTCCAATCGGGCAATAATCATGAACGGCCGCACCAGCGTCAGCCAGGCGAGAAAACCGAACCAGGCGTTGTAGAACGAAAGCGACAGCAGAAACGACCAGACAATAAGCTCCAGTCGTCTCTGACGTACCGCAACGTCGGAGGGGATGAAAAACCTATATATCTTTGCGAAGAAGGATACCAGAGGATTATCCTTTCACGATTAACGATTCTCCGGTCATATCGGATGGAGTTTCCAGGCCAAGAATATCCAATACGGTTGGCGCGATATCCGCCAGAATTCCACCATCGCGCAGGCGCACGATCTCGCCGATCACGCCGGACGGGTCATAGAGAATGCAGGGAACGGGGTTTGTCGTGTGCGCCGTCCAGGGACCGCCGGTGTCCGGGTTAATCATCATTTCGGCGTTACCGTGGTCGGCGGTGACAATCGCCACACCACCCTGCTTTTTGACAGCTTCCAAGAGCCTACCCAATCCCCGGTCAACCGCCTCAACCGCCTGTTTGGCCACCGAAAAGATACCGGTGTGTCCGACCATATCGCAATTGGCGTAATTCACCAGAACAAACGAATACTTGCCCGAGGCTATCTTCTCCACGACGTTATCGGTCACCGCCACCGAGGACATCTCCGGTTTTAGGTCATAGGTGGCCACTTTCGGCGAGGGAATCACGTCGCGGTCTTCTCCCTCAAATGGTTTCTCGTTGCCGCCGTTGAAGAAAAACGTCACGTGAGCGTATTTCTCGGTTTCGGCGGTCCGAAGTTGCTTCCGGCCCGCTTTCGAGATAATTTCCCCGAGGATGTTCGTCAGCGCCACCGGTTTGAACGCCACTTTCGCCTCGACCATTTTGATGTCGTAGGCGGTCATCGTCACCAGTTCGATATCGGGATTGTTCGCATGATTGTACCCCTCGATATCATAGCCGAGAAACATATACGACAACTGCCGCACCCGGTCGGACCGGAAATTGAAAAACATCGCGCCGTCGCCATCGGTCAGCCGCCCTGTCTCCGGGGAACCGAGATCAATAACCACCGGCACGATAAACTCATCGGTCACACCCGCAGCATACGAGGCCTTGACCGCTTCCATCGGGTCGGGAAACTTTTCGCCTTCACCATAAACGATTGCCCGGTAAGCCTTATCGGTGCGCTCCCAGCGACGGTCGCGGTCCATGCCGTAATAGCGACCACCGAGCGTTGAGATTTTCCCCAGGCCGATTTCTTCGAACTTGCTCATTACCTGCGCGATGTAGCCTTTGCCCGCTTCGGGCGGCGTATCCCGGCCATCCATAAAGGCGTGCAGAAACACTTCTTTGACATTCTTCTGCCTGGCCATTTCCACCAGAGCGTACAGATGCTCCAGCGACGAGTGCACCTGGCCATCGGAGACGAGGCCAAACAGATGCAGCGCCTTGCCTTTGCGCGCGAGGCGGTCCATCTCGTCGGAGAAAACTTTGTTGGTGAAGAAATCGCCATCGGCGATAGCTTTGTCAATGCGGGTTATATCCTGATAGACGACGCGACCCGCGCCCAGATTGAGATGACCCACCTCGCTGTTGCCCATCTGGCCTTCGGGCAAACCCACCGCCGGTCCCGAGGGACTCAACGAGGTGTGTAAGCACTCGGCCATCAGGCGGTCATAGTTCGGCTTGTCGGCCGCGGCGATGGCGTTATCCGGCAGCGGCTCGCGAAGCCCGAAGCCATCCATGATGCATAGAAGTACCAGCATTTAATCCACAAGCCTGACGGCCTTTTCACCTTTTCTAATTTCACCGATTCGATATACCGTCTCGCCCGCCTTTTCCAAATCCGCCGTGACATCCTCGGCAATATCAGGTGATACCACGACAATGTAGCCAATGCCCATATTGAAGGCGGAGTATATATCATACGGGTCTATATCACCCACCCGTTGGAGATACTCAAAAATAGCAGGTACCGGCCAGCTTTTCTTGTCTATCACTGCTTCCACGCCGTCGGGGAGCACCCTCACCAGGTTTCCGGCGATTCCCCCCCCGGTGATATGGGCCATGCCGTGAATGTCGAACTTGTCGAGCAGCGGGTGAATCTGCGTGGCGTATGACCGATGCACCTGCATGAGTGCCTCGGCGATGGTCATCTGAAGTTCATCGATGTAGTCATCGGGCTTATGTCCGGCTATCTCGAAAGCCACTTTGCGGGCCAGCGTATAGCCGTTGGTGTGCAGACCGCTTGAGGTCAGCCCCAGACAGATATCACCCTCTTTGATGGTGGAGCCGTTGACGATGCGGTCCTCGTCGACGATACCGACCACGAACCCGACCAAATCGTACTCGCCGGGGTGGTACAGGTCGGTCAGTTCCGCAGTCTCGCCGCCAATGAGGGCCACGCCGTTGTTTTTACAACCCCGGCTGAGCCCGGATACCAGTTCAGCAGCGATGTCCGGG
>JAUXCD010000194.1 GCA_030619085.1 Candidatus Zixiibacteriota bacterium | reverse complement strand
CCAGCTTGGTCTGCTCGAAGGAATGGCTCATGAGAAGTTTGTTGACCCCAGAATCGGTGAATTGCTCTCGGAACTGGAGCAGTCGGACCTGATGAAGGACCCGGACTCCCCCGAGGCAGCCAACATTCGGGAAACCCGCCACTCCTACGACAAACGCACCAAGCTCCCGAAAAAACTTGTCGAGGAGTTGACCAAATCTACCACGCTGGCCCAGGGAGAATGGGTGATCGCCCGCAAGAACAATGACTTCAAACACTTCCTGCCGTGGCTGGAGAAAGTCGTGGACCTCAGCCGACAGAAAGCCGATGCTTACGGATACAAGGGTGAGCCGTACGACGCGCTGCTGGATGATTACGAAACGGGCGCGACCACTCAGGAAATCGTCGAGGTCTTCGCCAATCTCCGCAAAAGTTTGGTGATTCTGCTCGACAAGATCAAAGGCGCTCCCAACAAACCCGATGTCTCGATTGTGGAACGGCACTACGACGTCGAGTTGCAGCGGATATTCGGTGAGTCGGTGGCCGCCACCATGGGCTACAACTTCAAGAACGGCCGGCTGGACATCACCACCCACCCGTTCTGTACGGGCATCGGCCCCGGCGATACCCGTATCACCACCCGTTACAACCCGAATCGCCTCAACGACGCTCTGTTCGGCATCATGCACGAGGCCGGTCACGGTCTGTACGAGATGGGCATCGACAAAGAGAAATACTACGGTACGCCGATGGGCGAGTCGGTTTCCCTGGGAATCCACGAGTCGCAGTCGCGCATGTGGGAAAACCAGGTGGGCCGCTCCAAGGCCTTCTGGACCTATTTCTTCCCCCAGGCCCAGCGCATCTTTAAGGAATCGCTTGGCGACGTAACTCTGGACGCTTTCTATGCCGCGATCAACGACGTGAGGCCCTCGTACATTCGAGTTGAAGCCGATGAAGCGACTTACAACCTGCACATCCTCCTGCGTTTCGAACTGGAAAGACCTATCCTGAGCGGTGATTTGAAACCGGCCGATGTTCCCGGCGAGTGGAATACGCGCTTCAAGAAGTATTTCGGCATCGACGTCGACAAGGACGCCAACGGTTGCCTTCAGGACGTTCATTGGTCGGCGGGCCTTATCGGCTATTTCCCGACTTACACTCTCGGCAATATCTACTCGGCCCAGTTCTTCGCCAAGGCGCTTAAGGACATGCCGGACTTGCCGCAGCAGTTTGAGTCCGGGCAGTTGCTCAACCTTCGCGAGTGGCTCCGCACCAACATCCATACGCACGGCCAGAGATATCGGGCCAACAAACTGGTGGAAAAGGTCACCGGCAAACCGCTGTCATACCAGCCGTTGATTGACTACATGACGGCCAAGTACGGCGAGATCTACGGATTCTAAGCATATTTTGAAGCCCACAACAAGCCGGTGAGTTTCTCACCGGCTTTTTTATTTGAAAAACGGTTCGGAATCCAATCAATAAAATAATTGCCAAGCCCTAAAATGAGATAGTTATTGACATCATCGGTAAAATATCGCGCTGTGGGTAATTGAGGAAGTTACGGTAATATCATGCATATAGTCATTGTCGGTGGCGGTGTAGTCGGGTTCTCACTGGCGGAGCAATTGCTGGCGGACAAACACATATTGTCACTGGTAGAAACCGATCCGGAGTTGTGTCAACAACTCTCCGAAAAGCTGGACCTCCAGATAGTGAACGGCTCCGGCACTTCGCCATCGGTTCTCAGCCAAGCCGGCCTGCGCGGCGCGGATATGGTCCTGGCCGTGACGCCCAACAACGAAGTCAATATCCTGGTCTGCGCCATCGCCGCCCAGTACAACGTCAAGAGGCGCATCGCCCGCTTGAGAGGCGATGAATACCGCAACGACAGCAACCTGATCGACCTCGAGCAGCTCGGCATAACTACGGTAATTCAGCCGGAAAAAACCCTCGTCGACCATATCCTTCAGTATGTGGACACGCCACACGCGTTGGAGGCGGCCAATTTCGAGGACGGCCGAATTCTTATGCGTGGTTACCGGGTCACTGAGAACATGGAAATAGCTAACAAGACACCCCGGGAGATTCGCGAGACCATCGCGCCGCTGGTGGTCCTTTTCTCGGCTATCGTGCGCGACGGTTCAGGGATGATTCCCGACGGCGAAACGAAGATTCTCCCCGGAGACATCGTATATTCGCTTTTCCCCCGCGAATCACTGGAACGTTTCTTGAAACTGATTGGTATTGAATCCAAGAGCCGCAAGGTGATTATCACCGGCGAAAGCTACGCCACCGTGCAACTGGCCAGGGCTCTTGACAAAACCAACAATCATGTCACCTACGTTGACACCAACCGCGAACACGCCGAGCAAGTCGCCGGACAGCTCGACCATATTGAGGTATTACACGGCGACTGTACCCAAAACGATCTGCTGCAGGAACTGAATGTCGACAAAGCCTCGTTCTTCATCGCCACCTCCGAGGAAGCTGACTATAATATGCTCTCCTCCCTTTTGGCCAAGGCCGAGGGAGTGCACGAAGTTGTCGCGACTACAACAGAACTGCACCACGGTCAACTCTTCAAGTCCATCGGCATCGACCACATAGTTAACCCTCGCCTGACCACCGCCCGTGAAATTATGGAAATCATCTCCCGGGGTCATATCGGGGGGAAATTCAAGCTGTCCGACGTTGATATCGAGGCGGTGCGATTCACCGTCGATCCCGCCAGCGACGTCGCCGGCATTCGGGTTCAGAAGATAGCCACCAAACTCAAAAAGGGCACCATCATCGGCATTATCGTAAGAGAGGACCGCTTCATCGTCCCCGGCGGTGACACGGTCATCGAAGCGGGTGACCATGTTATCATTATTTCGCTGATGAAGAATCTCCCTTATCTCTCAAAACTGTTTAAGCCGCATCGTTTTCTTAAACGGAGTTGAGCATGCGCAAAACCGCAGTCGGGTACGCAATCGGAAAACTGATGCAAATCATGGGACTGGTACTGCTGGTCCCTTTGGGTATCGCCATTTGGGATGCCGGCGACATCGGACTGTCCGCGATGCTGGCGGTCCCGGAAATTATCGGCTTCATCGGCGCTATCATCTTTGCCCTCATCTGCGGCACTGTCATGGCGCAGCTATTTCGCGAGGGACGTGACCTTCAAGGCATCAAGGAAGGCTACGCCATCGTTACTTTCGGATGGATCACCCTGGCCTTTATCGCCTCTATTCCGTTTTGCCTGTATTTCATGGCCTCTCGCCCCGAAGGTCTCAACGGCATTGTCCTGGCGTTCTCAGACGGCTTTTTCGAGGTCATGTCCGGCTTCACGACCACCGGTGCGTCTATTCTTATTGATGTCGAAGCTGTCCCGCGCTCGCTTTTATTCCTTCGCGCCCTGACTCACTGGCTGGGAGGCATGGGAATTATCACACTGGCGCTGGTTATTTTCCCCGCTATGGGTGTGGTCGGTTACCAGATGTTCCGAGGCGAGGTCCCCGGCCCGACGACCGAGAAACTCTACCCGAGGCTGGCCCAGACGGCGTCGATTCTCTGGGGCGTTTACCTCTTGCTGACCGCCGTGGAATCGGGACTGCTGCTTCTGGGAGGCATGAATCTTTTCGATGCCATTTGCCATTCGTTCGCCACTATGGCCACCGGCGGCTTCTCCACGAAAAATGCCTCGGTCGCCGCCTATGACTCGGATTTCATCCAGTGGGTCATTATCATCTTCATGTATTTTGCCGGGATAAACTTCGTCCTGCATTTCAGGGCGCTTCGGGGTGATTTCACGACCATGTTTTCCAACCGGGAATTTCGTTTCTATACCGGTATCATTGTCGCGGCGATCGTGATTATCACAGCAGTGCTGTACATCAACGGTTTGGCCCCCATAGAGGCAGCCTCACAACACTACCGCAGTGCGCCTATGGAACCGGCCCAATTCGCCGAGCACTATGCGAACCAGCAGCAAAACGTCCACGGCCTTTACAAGTCCTTCAAAACGGCTTCTTTCCAGGCCCTGGCAATAATCACCACCACCGGCTTTGCCACCGCCGATTTCGATCTCTGGCCCGATTTCCTGAGGATTCTGATGATCTTCCTGATGTTTTTCGGCGGTTGCGCCGGCTCGACCGGGGGCGGAATGAAAATCATACGCGTGATGATCGCCGGGAAGGTGGGCCTCAAAGAACTTCGCAAACTGGCCCAGCCGCGACTGGTGGCCCCTATCAAGGTCGGTAATCAGGTGATCGATGATTCCCGGGTGGTCAATGTCATTTCCTTTGTACTCATCTTCGTAGGGTTGTTCGTGGTCACCGCAATGTTGATGACTCTGTTTGTGCCTGACCTGATGACTGCCGTGGCCTGCTCGATTGCCACTATCGGTAACATCGGCCCGGGTCTGGCGGGCGTGGGTGCAATGGAGAGCTACGCCTGGATTCCCATCCCCGGAAAATGGATTCTGATCATGTCAATGCTTCTGGGAAGGCTGGAGATATTCACCGTCCTGATCGCCCTGCGGCCCGCCGTCTGGCGCAAATAGGTTCGCGGCGTTCTTTCCCTCGACCAGAAATCACTCTCACATTGCTAAAATATCTACCGGATTACTGCCAAGCCTCGATGCAGTATCAAAAACTACAATGCGTGATTGGGTCCGATGACGGAGGAGCCTACAACTGCTTTTCCGCTATGGAAGACTTGCTCGGGAGAAAGCCGAACTTGATGGCGTTTTTGGGACAGGTGTCGAGACACTCGCCGCAGGAAGTGCAGTCGGGCAGCAAGAGCGCTTTGCCGGATACCATAGGGGCTATCGTCGGGCAGGGACTCTTATCAATGCAGATACCACACTGGTTACACCGGGCCTGATCTACGCGGACTCTCCCGGGGGCAATCTTCTCCACCAGCCAGGTCAAAAATCCAATAGGGCAAATCAGGTAGCAGAACGGCCGGTAGAGAATCAAACTGGCGACAAACAGCAGCGGGAACATAATCCAGAAAGTGGTGCTCAATTGCCAGTGAAGCAGTTCAAAGAAGTTAATTGGCTCATAGACGCTGAAGGCGGAAAAAGCTGTCCAGGTATCGGAGGCCATGTCAGCCCCGGTTTTCTCCCCCAGAAATGCGACCTGATCCTTCACGGCGAAAAACACCAGAATGAACATGAGAAACAACGAGGCGCGCACGGCGTTGAAGACCGTGAAGTTGAACTGCTTGATACGGAACTTCACCGGGATCTTGTTTATCAAATCCTGCAT
>JAUXCD010000021.1 GCA_030619085.1 Candidatus Zixiibacteriota bacterium | reverse complement strand
TTTGCCGGCACGACCGGTGAGTTTGACGGTCTTACCAGTTTCAACTCCGGTGGTCACACGGCCGCGATTATCGGCCAGGACGGCTACGGGATGGGTATTCTGGAGAAGATCTCCATCGACCAGGCCGGTAACATTTCCGGCATTTTCTCCAACGGTGTCAACCGGATTCTGGCCCAGATCGCGCTGGCTGATTTCAGTAACCAGGCGGGTCTGCGCAAGGCCGGTCGGTCCATGTACCAGCCGACCGCCAACTCCGGCGAGGCCATTGAGGGTATTGCCGGGACGACCATTTCCGGGCAGATAACTTCCGGGGCGCTCGAGGCGTCGTCGGTGGATATCGCCCAGGAATTCACCAGCATGATTACGGCGCAACGTGGTTTTCAGGCCAACGCCCGAATCATCACCACCTCTGACAGCATGCTCGATGAGCTGGTCAATATTAAGAGATAAGTGACAGATGATTAAAGTCACCCGATTAAACGAGTCCGAACTCGTCATCAACGCCGACCTTATTGAGTTCGTGGAGGCTATTCCGGAGACCATAATCTCCCTGACAACAGGGAAGAAGATTATGATCAAGGAAACGGTTGATGACATTATCGGCCGGGTGGCGGAATTCAAACGACGGTCAGGTATCCGGATTAAGAGTCCGGATACCCAGCCTGAACCCAATGGGAGTTAGACATGCCAAAGGACGACGATAAGACTATTGTCGGTAAAAACGGCAAAGAGGCCGACGGCGAAGCTCAGGCTGAAACCGCCAAGTCTTCCGGCGGACTCAAGAAGATAATCATGTTCGGCGGCGTGGGAGTCGCGGCGATCGTACTGGGCATAGTTATCTCCTTCTTCGTGATTAAGCCGATGATGGCCGATCGCGGCAGCTCCGACGCCCGAGGCGACGAAACGGCACAGGTTAATAAGTCCGATGACAAGAAGCCGGCGGCTAACAAGCACCATAAAGCCAAAAAAACCAAGAGCGGTGAGCCGAAGGAATCGCATGTTTACCTGATGAAGGATATCGTCATCAATCCGGCCGGGACCGGCGGCACGCGCTTTCTGTCCGTATCGTTCGGTTTCGAACTGGAGTCCCTGGAAATGATGCGAATGTTCGAAGGCCGGGAGCCGATTATCCGTGACGCCCTCATCACGATCCTGTCATCGAAAACGGTGGCGCAGTTGACCGATTTCAAACAGAAAGAGATCATTCGCTACCAGATCAAAAAGCGCGTCTCGCAAATAATGGATACCGAAGAATTAGCCGGTGTTTACTACACCGATTTTGTGCTGCAGTAAGGAAAGACTAAGTGGCGAAGATACTATCACAAGACGAGATAGATGCTCTGTTGACGACGGTGTCAACGGGGGACGGCGATGCCGACGAAGAGCGTTACGATGATGATAAGATGCGGCCGATCATCACCTATGACTTTAAGCATCCCAATCGCGTCTCCAAGGACCAGATTCGCACGCTGGAGAATATGCATGACAACTTTGCCGGCCACTACGGATCATCGCTGTCCACCATCCTGAGAACTATTGTCGATGTCGACCTGGTCTCGGTGGACCAGATCACCTATTCGGAATTCATCATGTCCCTGGTGACGCCTTCCTGCACATACACCTTCGGCGCCGATCCGATGGAATCCGTCTGCCTGGTGGATTTCAATCCAACCCTGACCTTTGCGTTCATCGATCGCATGTTCGGCGGTAACGGCAAAATACTGGAGACGGAACGCGAGCTGACGGGTATCGAACGCTCGATCATGAGCCGTTTGTCCAACCGCCTCTACCGGGACATGGAGAGGGCCTGGGAGAACATCGTAAAGATCACGGTTGCCCAGAAGAGTTTCGAAACCAACCCACAGTTCATCCAGATCGTGGCGCCCGGTGAGACCGTGGTGGTCGTATCGTTCCAGGTCAAGTTGTTCCAATCGACCGGCCTTCTGACCATCTGCTATCCATACGTCTCGCTGGAACCGATCATGCCGAAGCTCTCGGGGCAGAACTGGATAGACGCCACCAAGAAAAAGAATCTCGATAGCGACCGGCAGGTGACGCTGGAAAATCTGCAGAGCGTGAAAGCGGAGATGTCGGCGATGCTTCTGACGACGCGGATCAAAATGCGTGAGTTCATGAACATGAAGATCGGCGATGTCATTCCTTCGGAAAAGCTAATCAATCAACCCATAGATGTATATGTGAACAGACGAAAAAAATATTCCGCCCGACCGGGACTCTCCGGTAAGAAACGCGCGTTTCAAATTATCGGAGTCCATGAAGGCATAGTGGAGGATGTGTAGATATGACTGACGAAAAGGCTCCTGACGTCTCCGAAGAGATCAAGGACAAACAGGAGAACGTCGGCCCCGAAGGCAGCGATGCTTCTGAAGCCCAGGTGGCCCAGGAGAACGTCGGCCCCGAAGGCAGCGATGCTTCTGAAGCCCAGGTGGCTCAGGAGAACGCCGGCCCCGAAGGCAGCGATGCTTCTGAAGCCCAGGTGGCCCAGGAGAACGTCAAGATGACCTCTCCAGAGGATCAACCGGCCGATACTCCGGCTGAGGGTGAGGCCGACGCTGCCGAGCAGAAATCCGACGCCGACATGTTGAAGATGCTGGAGGACCTGCCTGAGGAGGGCTCCGGGGCCAAACCGGAAGATATCAATTTCGAGGGCACCGGAGTATCCGATGCGGAATTCTTACAGCTCTCCCATCCGGCCGGGCAACCGGATGCGCGCAATATTGATATGCTGATGGACGTCAATCTGCCGGTGTCAATCGAACTCGGTCGCACGCGAATGGCTATCACCGATATCCTCGCTCTCGGTCCCGGATCGGTGGTGGAGTTAAACAAACTGGCCGGTGAACCGGTTGATGTTATGGTCAACGGTAAGGCGGTGGCCAAAGGTGAAGTGGTCGTCATCGATGAAAATTTTGGCGTCCGCGTTACGCAGTTGCTGACCGCCGAGGAAAGATTGAGGTCACTGGGTGACGAACTCTAAAATCAACAAGCGCCTTTATATCACGGTCGCGATTGTCGTGGGCGTGGCCGTAGTCGGCCTGTTTTTCATAAACACCGGCCGGGCGACTGCCAATATTGCGAAGCCGGTCGCGGCGATGGCCGACGCGGCAGGTACCAGCGAAACCGGCCTGGGTCAGACGGTCGTACCGTCGCTTCTGAAAATGGCCAGCGCCCTGATCGTGGTGGTGTTCTGCATCTACGGCAGCGTGTTTTTACTCAAAAAGGGTTTTGGGCGGAAACTGTCACATAACCGCCGCAACAGCGCTCTGGAACTTCTTGAGACCACCTATGTCGGTCCCAAGAAGTCAATTTCCCTGGTGCGCGTAGGGGACAAGTCAGTGCTGGTGGGTGTCACCGACCACCAGATATCCGTTCTGACGGAACTGGACGCCGAAGCGACTAAGGCGGTGCTGGCATGCGATGTGGAAGAAGCACAACCGGCGAAGTTCAAGGATCTGCTGACGACGGCATCGCAGAAGATCCGAGAGTTCACCGGTAAAGGCAATAAGGCTGCGATAGAAACGCAAGCCTGACGGTGCGAGTCCATGGAGGGCTTGCCCCACCGGGTGACATGGATGTCATCCGTAGTTAAAAACGAGAGAAATAGGATTTATGAGAAAAAGCATCAGTGTATTGGCCGCATCCGGCCTGGCCTGGCTGATCTCGGCTGCCGGCGCGGTTGCGCAGACACTTCCGAAGGTTTCCGTGGAGGTGGGTGAATCGACCGAACCATCGGATCTGTCCACAACATTGCAAATCATCATCCTGATGACCGTGCTGGCCCTGGCGCCGTCGATCATCATTATGGTCACCTCGTTCATTCGCTTCGCGGTGGTGCTGTCGTTTTTACGCCAGGCGATAGGTATCAATCAGATGCCCCCCAACCAGTTGCTGGTGGCGCTGGCTCTGATTCTCACTTTCTTCGTGATGTCGCCGGTGATTGACAAATCTTACGACGAAGGCATCAAACCGTACCTCGATGAAACGATAACGAAAGAAGAAGCCTTCGAGAAAGCTACAGCTCCGTTCCGCAAGTTCATGCTGTCACAGACAAGGGAAAAAGACCTGGCGCTGTTTGTCGGTATCGCCGGGATTGATTCGCCGGATAATTCCGATGACATCCCTCTGCACGTCCTGGTGCCGGGTTTCGTTATCTCCGAACTGCGGACCGCTTTCCAGATAGCGTTCGTCATCTTCGTGCCTTTCCTGGTGATCGACATGGTGGTCGCCTCCGTGCTGATGTCCATGGGTATGATGATGCTGCCGCCGATTATCGTATCCCTGCCGTTCAAGATACTGCTGTTCGTGCTGGTGGACGGGTGGTACATGCTGATAAAATCACTGGTCGAGTCGTTTAAGGTTTAGCGAGGTAATTATGACTCCACAGATGGTAGTTTCCATAGGACGCGAAGCGCTGATGGTGACCTTAATGGTTGCGGGGCCGCTGCTGCTTTTCGGGCTGGTGGTTGGCCTGGTTATATCCATTTTTCAGGCAGTGACGCAGATTCAGGAAATGACTCTGACTTTCATCCCCAAGATTCTGGCCATAGCGCTGGCGCTTCTGATATTCCTGCCGTGGATGATCAATATGCTGACCGACTTTACCAACCACATGTTTGCCCTGATACCGACGCTGGCGGGGTAGACCTTTAGTCTCATTTCTGAGCATCCCTGAACTTTTTTCCGACAGTTCTGGTAAATTTTTCCGCAGCTTGCCTCCGGCAGGCTCCGGACCGATCCCCTTGACCTTTTAAGTTCCTGTCGTACAGTAACATAACATTCTCAAAAACACCCTCCACGGTTGGCACACGATTTGAGATACCTATTGTGTCGATAAACAAAGTGGAAGGGATAAAACTTGTTCGACTTCATCAATTTCACCGCCGATAAGCTGCAAATCTTCATGCTGGTGATTCTGCGAGGTTCGGGACTTTTTGCTTTTGCGCCGATTCTTGGCAACAATTCCATCCCGTCTCTCATCCGGGTCGGCCTTCTGATCATGCTTTCGGGCCTTATTGTCTCGACTATGCCGGCGGTGACTTTCCCGGCCATTACCTCGTTGTGGCAACTAGCCGGTCTGGCGGTGAAAGAAATTTTGGTGGGTGCTGTCATCAGCCTGTTTTTCGTGCTGATCTTTCACGCCGTGCACACCGCCGGTTCCCTGATCGGCTACCAGGTCGGCCTGGCGCTGGCCAACGAATTCGACCCTTCCATCGGCAGCCAGGTATCCGTCATCGGTCGCTTCTGGTATGTTCTCGCGGTCCTGATCTTTCTGACCATCAACGGTCATCACATGATCATTTCCGCTTTCGTGGACTCCTACCAGGTTATTCCTCCGGCCGGCGTCGCGATACAGGGCGGCGTGGGCGAGTTGATAATCAGGTACACCGCCTACGTGTTCGTTATCGGTTTGAAGATTGCGGCGCCCGTGATGATCACACTGTTCCTCACCGATATTGCCCTGGGCACGATTGCGAAGACGATGCCGACCATGAACGTATTCTTCGTCGGCTTCCCCATCAAGATTGCCATGTGTCTGCTGGTTATGGCTCTGGCCCTGCCCATCTTCGCTTACGTGCTCGAAAGAGGAGTCAGTTTTTTGGATCACGAACTGAACATGATGTTTCTCTCGATGGGAAAGGCATAACGCGTCATGGCGAATGACAGTTTTCAGGAAAGGACGGAGAAGGCAACTCCAAGGCGGCGAATCAAGGCCCGTGATGAGGGTAAGGTTGCCAAGTCGATGGAGTTGAATTCGGCCGCCATCATCTGTCTGGGCTTTCTGTCTTTGTACACTCTCGGTCCCACGCTGGCCGAGCAGATCAAGCAGTTGGTTGCCCACACCATGTCCAACGCGCCCGTGATTGCCGCTTCTGACCCCACCTTTGTCAAAGTTTTCAGCGACGCCATGCTTCGCTTTTTCATGATTATGCTGCCGGTATTCGTGGTCATGACCATGATCGCCCTGGGCGTCAACCTGGCCCAGGTCGGTTTCAAGTTCTCCTCGAAAGCGATGGAACCGAAGTTCGACAAGCTGAACATCGTGGAAGGTCTCAAGAGACTTGTTTCGATGAAGTCGCTGGTGCAGTTGGTGCGCGACACCCTGAAACTAATCGTCGTCGGCTTCGTCGCCTTCAAAGGTATCGAGGGCGAATTCACGTCGTTTTTCGATCTTCCGGATATGACCGTAGCCCAGTTGGCTACCTCTATGGGCCGACTGGCGCTAATTCTGGCGATGAAGATCGGCGCCATTATCCTGGTTATTGGCGTTTTGGATTATCTCTACCAGCGTTACGAATTCGAAAAATCGATTCGTATGTCCCGCCAGGACTTGAAAGAAGAATACAAGGACACCGAAGGTTCCCCGCAGATAAAAGCCCGCGTGCGGCAGTTACAGCGTGAGATGTCGCGCAACCGCATGATGAAAGCGGTGCCACTGGCTGACGTCGTGGTTACCAACCCGACGCACCTGGCCGTGGCGCTGAAGTACGAACCGAAGAAAGAAAACGCCCCGATGGTAGTGGCCAAGGGTGAGCGCTTGATTGCCAAGAGGATCAAGGAGATTGCCCTGGCTCATAATATCCCGGTGGTCGAAGACAAGCCGCTCGCCCGGGCTCTGTTCAAAATGTGTGATGTCGGCCAGATGGTGCCGATGAACCTTTATCGTGCTGTTGCCGAGGTGCTGGCCTATGTCTATCGCCTTCGCGGAAAGGTGCTGAGTTGATATGGCGGCTTCGATGACAGGCGGTAGCTTTATGGAACGTATTGCCATGCGCAGTGATATCATCCTCGCCCTGGGTGTGGTGGGGATTATCGGCGTGCTGGTTATCCCGATTCCCACCTCGCTGCTGGATTTTGCCCTGGCCTTTAACATCACCTTCTCGCTGGTGGTGCTGATGACCACGTTGTACGTCACCCGCCCGCTGGAGCTGTCGGTGTTCCCGGGGATGTTGCTGGTGGTGACGCTGATGCGGTTGTCTCTGAACGTGGCGTCCACACGGATGATTCTCGGTCAGGCATACGCCGGTGAGGTGATCAACTCGTTCGGTAACTTCGTCGTCCAGGGCAATTACGTGGTCGGGTTTATCGTTTTCATCATCCTGGTCATCATTCAGTTTGTCGTAATCACCAAGGGTGCCGGGCGTATATCCGAGGTGGCCGCGCGTTTCACGCTCGACGCCATGCCGGGTAAGCAGATGGCTATTGATGCCGACCTGAACGCCGGTATTATCACCGACGAACAGGCCCGCACACGGCGCGACGATATCGCCCGTGAGGCCGACTTCTACGGAGCCATGGACGGTGCCTCGAAATTCGTACGCGGTGACGCCATTGCCGGTATTCTAATTACGCTGATAAATATCATTGGCGGTTTCGTAATCGGAATCGCTATCAACGATCTCAGCCTTCCCGAGGCACTGCGTACCTACTCGCTGTTGTCAATCGGTGACGGCCTGGTAACGCAGATTCCGGCGCTGCTGGTCTCCACCGCTTCGGGTATCATCGTGACGCGGGCGGCCTCGAACGCCCCCATGGGTGTCGACCTGAGCACCCAGTTGACCCGCTACCCACGGGCCATCTTTGTCACCGCTCTCGTGCTGATGATTTTCAGCCTGCTGCCGGGCATGCCCACCGCCACTTTCATGTTCCTGGGTGTCGTTGTAGGCAGCGTCGGCTACTTCACCCGTAGCCTTCAGGAGCGCCGCGCCGTTGAGGCCAAACAGGCTCATAAGCTGGCTCAGAAAGAAGGAGCGCCGAGGGAGCGAACGGAAGACCTGCTGAAAATCGACATTCTGGGACTGGAGATCGGTTACGGCCTGATTCCTCTGGTCGATTCCAACCAGGGCGGTGATTTGCTGGAACGGATTACCGTCATTCGCAAGCAACTGGCGGGTGAACTGGGCATCGTCGTGCCGGCAATTCGTATCCGTGACAACATCCAGTTGAAGCCGAATGAATACTGCATCAAGGTCAAAGGGATCGCCGTAGCGCGGTTCGAACTGATGCCGGACCACGTGATGGCTATCAACCCCGGTTATATCGAAGATCGCCTGGACGGTTTTGACACCCGCGACCCGGCTTATGGATTGAAGGCCACCTGGATCATACCCAACTTGAAAGAAATGGCCGAGGCCAAAGAATTCACCGTGGTGGAACCTTCGGCGGTGATAGCCACCCATCTCACCGAACTCATCCGCGGCGCCGCCAGCGAGATTCTCAGTCGTCAGGACGTGCAGCATCTCATCGATACGCTCAAGGAAGATTACCCGGCGCTGGTTGATTCGGTCATTCCCGAGGTTGTGCCGCTGGGCACGCTGCAGAAGGTATTGCAGTCGCTTCTCAGGGAGCGGGTGCCGATTCGCGATCTGGCAACCATAGTGGAAACGATCTCCGACTACGCCGGCGCCACCAAAGACACCGATGTGCTGGCCGAGTACGTGCGCATGGCCCTCAAGCGACAGATCACGGAGATTAACAAAGATAAAGAAGGCAAGATAAGTGTGTTCACGATCGATCCGGTCGTAGAGCAGCAACTGTCCGAATCAGTGCAGAGCACCAAACAGGGATTGATGCTGGTGCTCGACCCGGCTCTTTCAGAAACCCTTCTGGAAAAGGTCGGTCAGCAAGTGACGGCGTTTTCGGCCTTAGGTCACACGCCGCTGTGTATCTGTTCACCCAACATCAGGCTTGCCCTGAAACGACTGCTGGAAGCGGCCTATCCCAACCTGGTCGTGGTCTCTTACAACGAAATAATGCCCGATGTGGAACTGGTATCAATGGGAATGGTGAGGTTACAGGATGATAATTAAATCTTTTACAGCAGACACATCGGCTGCCGCGCTGAAAATGGTGCGTGAACAGATGGGCGGTAACGCTGTGGTACTCAAAACCCGTCCGTTATCGGGCCAAACCGAAGGCCGCGGTGTCGAAATCACCGCCTGCCTGGAAAGCCCCACAGCAGCGCAATCGTCACGCATTTTCCCGGACAAGCCGGCGACACCAAAAATCGTCACCGAGCCGGTCATTCCGGAATCAGCGCCGACACCGGAAGCTCCGGCGATCACGGTAGTCCCCAGGCCGCAGCCGGGCCGACTGTCGACACGGTTCGACAGCATCGAACACAAACTTGATATGATTCTGGCCGAGCGCCCGTCAGTGTCCGCCGAAGATAGCGCCCCGCCGGAAGTTCAGTCCGTTTGTGAAGCGCTCGTGGACGCCGACGTACCGATAGAATTTATCGCCAGTCTGGCCGAATCACTGCAAACGGTGAAAGCAGCCGACTCCGGTGATGCCGGTATCCCGGCTCGTGCTCGTGAGGAACTGGTGGCGCGGCTTTCGGAAATGATGCTGCCGTCAATCGAGTTCAACAAGGGTGATACGCTGGTGTTTTTCGGACCGGCCGGTGCGGGGAAGTCCTCGGTGCTTGGCAAACTGGCCGCCAGTCTGGTGACCAGCGGTAAATTGAAAGTCCGCCTCGCCACCCTCGATGATTTCAAGCTGGGTGCCCACGAAGAGATTCGCAATTATGCCGACTTCCTTGGCCTGCCCGTGGTGGATACGGACGCTGAGGACGAGTCTGTCAGGCGTGACCGCGATGTTGTGACGTTGATAGACGCTCCCGGCCTGCCACACGGCAGCGCCCAGATAGAAAAGCTTGCGCAGCGCATCGACGCCGTGCATCCGGACCACCGGTTTTTGGTCTTTTCGTCGCTGACGCGCTCGCGCGATGTCATTGACCTGGCTCACGCCTACAAATCACTTGACCCCAGCCATGTCATCGTGACGATGACCGACCTGTCCAGCTGCTATGGGTCCTTAGTGGCCGCGGCGACCGGTTCAGGTGTCAAGATCGCTTTCACGACCAACAGTCCCGGCGGTATCGGCACCGTCAACGCCCCCGACCCGGACTTCATCGCCCGTAATCTTCTCAATGTTGAGGTGAGACTTGAGACGTCTGCGTCTGCATAGCGCTCCCTCGACAAACCGGGGAAGCCAGTCGGGTCGGATGATCTCCATCCTGTCCGGTAAAGGTGGAGTCGGTAAGACGGTGGTAGCGTTTAACCTGGCCGAGAGGCTCAACGCCGCGGGACTGCGCGTGCTTCTGGTCGACTGTGACTTTGCCTGCGGCAACAGCCATATCCTGGCCAACGTGTGCCCCGAGTACGGCCTGGGCAACTACCTGGCCGGTCAACTGTCGCTAAATGAAGCCGTGACGGCCGTTGGTGAAGACTTCGACATTCTGACAGCTACCGGTGTCGGCAATCAGATCGACAGCGGCAATGTGTCCGCGGCGGCACACCTGGCCGAGCATCTGCAGCGCGATAGTCGTGATTACGACGCAGTCGTCTTTGACCACAGCAGTGGAATCTGCGACGCCGCCACGGTGTTGGCCCACGCTTCCGATGTCAGCATCCTGGTGGTCCTGCCGGAGCTGATGTCGATTTCCGACAGCTACGGACTCTACAAGTATCTGACCGAGAAAAACAGCAAAATCGATTGCCGCCTATATGTCAACCGGGTGCGGGAATCCGGTGAAGCGGAGTATATCCGCCGGAAATTCTGTGCCATGACCGAGAGATTCCTCAAAAGAGTGCCCGGATACCTGGGGTACCTGATGGAATCGGAGGCTATCCGCAAGAGCGTGGCCGGCCAGCAGCCGGTCCGCGGTATCGACCCCGACAGCGCCGCCCTGCGGCAGTTAACTGATGTCGCTCAACGCCTTATGGGGGCAGTCGAGCGGGGGCGCCAATCGCGCCGGCCGCTTATCGAAGCGTCAATAAATAATGAACCGGCAACAGCCGATATAAAGGAATGAGTTACTTATGGCAAATGCATTGTTGATTGAGCCGAAAAAGCGTCGCCGCAAGCCGAAAAAGACAGCTCCGTTGCCGACACCATCGACGACTCGCGCTGGACGTGTCAACAAGTGGGATGTGAGTGGCCGTGATTGGTCGCAGTACCATAAGTATCAAACGCCGGAAATCCGGCAGAAGCTCCTTGGCAAGTATGTTCCGCTGGTGCGTAATGTCGCTACCCGGATGGCCATGGGATTTCCGAAATCGGTCGAATTGTCTGACCTGGTCAACACTGGTGTAATCGGACTGATCGAGGCGTTCGGCAATTTCGACCCGGAACGGGGCGTGAAGTTTGAAACTTACGCCGTGCCCCGAATTCGTGGCGCCATTCTCGATGAACTGCGTGCCCTGGACTGGGTTCCCCGTTCTACCCGGGCGAAATCGCGCGAGATAGAGCGCGCTTTCACCAACCTGGAAAACGAACTGGGCCGTCCGCCGGAAAAGGAAGAGCTGGCCAAGCACATGGATTTAACCATGCGGGAATTACATCTGGCTCTGGACGATGTTTCGGGCACCAACATCCTCTCGCTCGATGAGGTCATCTACCGCGAGGATGACAACCGCCAGGTGCCGCGTATTGAGACGATTGTTGATCGCAATACGCACAGCATTTTGGGAGAGATTGAAAAAGACGAACTCAGATCGTTTCTGGTGGTGGCTATTGACCGCCTGACGGAACAGGAGAAGCTCGTCATTGCCCTGTACTATTACGAGGAATTGACCCTGAAGGAAATCGGTGAGGTTATGTCCATTTCCGAATCAAGAGTGTCACAAATTCACACCCGCGCCGTGATGAAGCTGCGTGGGATGGTTCGGGAACAGTTTGCCATGACGGCATAACTTCGCCTCTCCGCGGCAGGGAGGCCGCAAATGAACGCACCTATCGAACGTGTGGATAACAAGGCCAACGCTCAACCGGGTGAGATAATCAAACGGGTAGAGCGTTCGGAAAAAGAGAAAGACCAACAGGGTTTTTCCCGGGCTCTGGAAGAACAACTAAAAGAAGAGCTCGAAAAGGAGAAGAATCAACAGTCCGACGAGGTGCTGATCAGCGGTGACAAAGAGAATGAAAATAAACAGCCACAAGATGAACATCAAAGCCAACCGTCACCGGATCAAAAGAAGCCGAACGATACCGACGATGAAGTTGAATCGGACTTGTCCGACGGACATCTGGATATAAAAGCATGAGCAAAAAGGAAAAGTGAAAATGGAACTTTCACAAGATTTAATCATTGACGTAGCGCTGAACGCGGCCGGTTATATCGCCGCCGCGGCACTGGCGCTGACGGTATTTTCGTTATTCAGAAAAAAGAATGGCGCGAGCACCACGACCGCGACCTCACCACAAAAGACGGATGGTGCCGTGCCTGACTGGTCGGCGCCAATCTCTGTCAAAACCACTCGCAGCGGTGCCAAAATGGAATTCCTGAATTTATCTGACAATTCCTCAGAAGGCGCCGGTGAGCTGAAGCCAAAAGTAGAAGACAGGCCGGACGGCGATCGCCGTGATCGCTCCGAGATAATCCGCGTGGCGCGCGAAATGCTCAAGGCCGGCGCCACATCCGAAAAGATTACCAGTATCCTTCCCATCTCGCAGGCAGAAGTGGCCATGCTGAGTGCCGGAAGAAGATAAAAGACAGGCAGGTGGAGATAAACATGTCAAACGAAAGCCCATTCTTTCTGACCAAAGTCGAGTGTCCGATATGCAAGACCCTCAATGAATTCGAAACGATAAAGGTCGGTTCCTATGTCGAGAACGGCCGTGACACCGATTTCTGTCCGCTCGAGATACGGTGGCGATTCCAGCGGTACCAGGCATACCACCCGCTGGTCTACTTCACGGGGACGTGCAGCAATTGCTTCTACACGCGGGAATTCACCAACAGCTACAAAGAATGGAAGAATGACAACAATTACCGCACCTACCGCCTGAAGACCATCAAGGCCAGGCATCTGGATCAGTTGGCCACGGCCGACTCGGTGATCAAACGGATGGGCGAGGCGATCGACATCGCGCGCTACCCGAATGAGTCCGCCATACTGAAATTGCATCTGGCGATCATGGACGAATTGATGAGCGACCACCCGTCCAAACTGGATCTGGGTCGCTTTTATCTCAGGGTTGCCTGGATTTTCCGGAGTCTCCAGCAGGGTGGTAACGCCAACAACCAATTTTTAAACGGGCTGATGCTTGAACTCGATAGCAAGTACATGATACTGGATCGCACGTTTAATGACGTCTCCGACGAACTCAAGCGGTTCACCGACCACCTGATGTCTCATTTCGACAACGACGACGTCAGCACGGATATCAAGGCGCGGATATTGCCCTTTAAGGAGCAGTTTGAAGCGGTCCTGCAGGAGTTCAACACCAAGCATGTCGATGGCGAACAGCAGCTCAAGGATATACTCAGTCTCATCGGCGACTACAAAGCTACGGTGCTGGGGACCGATGGCTCCGACGGTACGGCCGCCTTCGGGAATTATCCCTCCTTCCTGGACTTCCTGTTGCAGCTCAGGAAGGACAATTCCGGAATCACGCTGAATGAAAGAGAAGCGATGGAGAAAGCCATCCAGTACTACATCGAGGCTCTTCAAGACGGACGCACGATTGCGCCGGGTAACCAGCAGTTGCAGGCGACATATCTGATTGCCGAATTGTCTCGTCGCATCGGTGATTATGACGGCGCCAAACAGTATTTCAACAGCACTATCAAGTACGGCCAGGAGTTCATTTACCAGAACCGGCAGGACCAGTCGCGTACGGCCCTGGCTCGGAAGATTC
The DNA here is from genome assembly GCA_030619085.1 of Candidatus Zixiibacteriota bacterium. GTDB lineage: Bacteria > Zixibacteria > MSB-5A5 > GN15 > FEB-12 > JAUXCD01. Next base: position 6,026 of record JAUXCD010000021.1, on the reverse strand, counting down.
TGGAACTGGCTCTCGAACAGGGGAAAGTGAATTTGGCGTCTCTTCAGACCGCTTAACCCGCAGGTATAAACATGACTGAACTCTGTCTGCCACAACTCGCTCAGCCGCTTAAGCTGTGGGAGAAAATTGAACTGGTGATCGGTGAGGACTCAACCGCCGGTCATTATGTGTCGCGGATAGAAGATTTCGTCGAAGATGGCATCCTGATCGACAAACCGGAAATGGTCGGGGGGAGCACCTTGCTGCGCGACAATGCCGACATCGCCGTCATCGTCACCAAAGATGATGCCGTTTATCAGTTCTTTTGCCGGGTGCGCAAGCAAGATAACGGCCGCTTTTTTCTAACTATGCCCGACAGAGTCAAAAGGGTACAGCGGCGCCGTTTTGTACGCATCGATATGTCCGACGACATTTTATACGCCCTCGCGCCGTCGCCGACCAGGGAGGGACAGGTCGGAGATTTTCTGAAATGGCACACCGGCTACGGCCTCAACCTCAGTGGTGGCGGCATCCTGCTGCGAACGTCCGAAGAGATTGCCGAAGGCGACATCGTGCTGATGAAAATTCCTGTCTTCTGTGAGCTCAGACTGCCTGAAATCGTGGCCACCGTCTGCCGTCGCGTTATAGCCGACAAGGATCAGTTCCGCTATGGAATGGAGTTCGCCGAGGTCAACGCCATGAGGAGATACTTTCCCCCTAAATATCTCAGAAGATTACCGCAGTCAGTTAAAGAGTTTAACCACCACATTCAGGCCATCCTGGTTGACTACGTGTTCAAACACCAAATCAGTCTCAGACAGAAAGGCCTGTTGTAATCATGACGATGACCGAGGGTCAAAAGATATTATCGGGAACCGGTATCGGCAGCGACCAGTTTGATTTCTCCTCGCTGGTAGGTCGGGAAATCGTCCTGTTCACCGAACAGTTCCCGGGCAAACGTCTGACCAGTCGCGTTATTATGGTCAATCAGAGCGTCATCTCGATTGACCGAAGCAAGAGCAGCGGTCTCATCGATGACCTGGTCAACAACCAGAAGATCGTCGTGCAGTTCGACTACCGGGGTGAAGTCGTCTCGGTACAGGCCACGATGAAGAGAAGTTCAATCGGGAAATGTAACCTGATCCTGGGAGACACCATCGTGCCGCTGATACGCCGGAAATTCTGTCGCTTCGACCTGTCCCGGCAGGTAAAACTGGCCGTGGTACATCCGGCCACTTTCAAACCGGGCAGCCTGGCCCGCTTGCGCTGGCTGGAGACGGACACACTTAATGTCTCCTGCGGCGGTGTCCTTCTGAATCTTGACAGCGTTCTCAGAGACAAAAGCTATCTCTTTCTGCACGTGGCCATACAGGATTTCCTGCTGCCTCATATGGTGGTGGCTCAGGTGCGGCATTCGTATCACCGCGACGGCGGCCATTACAGCGTCGGTCTGGAGTTCATAATCAGTGAACAGAATCAGAACCATTTCAATCCCACTGTTTTGAGGTCCATGCCAGCCACCGTGTTAGAATATTCCGCCGGACAACGAGCCAAGGTGAACGAAATGCTCACCAATCGGCTCCAGCAGCCGGACAAGAAATAACATACAGGAGTTGAGAATGAATGATTCTGACAACAAATCTTTTGATTTCGATGTAAGTACTGTTGTAGACAGACTCGCGGTCAAAGAACCCTTCAAGGTCGAAAAGGACAACCAGCGACGCTATATCCGTCTAAAGATTCTCTCGCCCCTCGTTTTGGCCATTGTTAAAGATATCTTTGGCAACTTCCACAACTGCTCCGATAACGAAACCGTTGACGGCTCGATACTGAATATCTCCCCGGGTGGCCTTCTGGCGGAACTATCGCAGCCCGTTAACGAGGGTGATGTCGTCTCGATGACCTTCTCGATTGAGAACTCGGAGACGTTGGACAACGTCCTGGGCGTGGTCAAGCGCCTCGATATCAACGAGGGTTTTCAGTTGGCCGGAATCGAATTCGTCAAAAAGGACCGCCTGACTGACCGACTCACCAAGCCGGAGATGGAAGTTCTCGATGAAAGCTACGCCGACTTCGAGGCGAAAATCCAGGATGTCCTCAAGCGCCACATTTATCTCACGAAGACCCCGACAAGGAAATGAGGTCATGAAAAAAATCGTCCTTCTTCTGCTAATGGTCCTGACGAGCGGTGTATTCGCCAACAACAACCGCAAAGTTATCCTGCAGGTGATCGCGCCTGAATCGGCCTGGAGCCGATCTAAGGTCGCCGAGAAACTCAAAATTCACCTCAGCCGCGATCTAAGATACAGCATAATCGATCCTGATCCTTTGGCAGAAACGCAGCCGCCGTTCCCTAAGCAACGCTACAACCTTGACAGCCTTATGAACTGGGGCACGGAACTGGGCGGGCGATATCTCATGCTCATCGACGTTCACAGCCAGCGTCTGGAAACCCGCAAGACTTTCCACATACCGCTGTTTTTTCACAAGTATCAGACCATGGCCGTAATGGAAGGGGAATTCCGCTGCCTCGATTTGAGCCGCGGTCGGATGATCATTGCCGAACCCTTCCGGCTGGAGGAGAAGGGGCCACGATGTATGCAGGCCGACCCTGATCAGAACGCTTTCGATCCTGATTTACAGCTCTCTGCCAACCAGAAGATACTGCTTTTGGATAAGCTCGAAGAAAAATTGGCCGACCATCTGAGTCGGCGATTGTCGATGGTGACAAATGGCCGCTAAACAGCTAACAAATTGAGGAACAATGGCTAACGAGCAAGAGAAAAACCTGGAAGTAATCAACCGGGTTGATGCTCTCAACGATGAGGTCAAGTCGCTGGCATTAAAGATGGCTGTTTATCTGGCCAAGGCGAAGGGGCATTCGGCCGAACTCACCCGCCTGGAGCCGGATTTCATTAGATTGGTCAACGGCACGGTCAAAGTCGTACAGGAAATAACCAATATTATCAATGCCGCCAATAATCTTGATAAAATGGTTTATCAGGTGCCCTCTGGGAAGCTGGACCAGGACCAGATTGAGATGAAACTAAAGACCATCCTTGAACTGTGCCAGAATATCCAGAACACGCTATCAAAGGCTATTGATGTCCGTGGTTGATGGTCGGTTAAAGGGACCCGGCCAATTGCGGCCGAGCCTTTTGTGACTTTCGACAACGTTAAACAAAGGATGAAAGCTGTCGATAACTTATAAGAATACGCCAATCTGCGCCGTGATTGCCAGAGTGCATTATCTGAGCAATTGTCGGCAGGTAAGGGAGAATAAATATTGTGCTTTCGCCACACTACCGTAATGGGGCTGAAGCGCTAATGGGAAATCAACACCGAACGAAATTGAGTCACGATGCCGAAAGCTGAATTCGAGAGACTGAATCAGATGGCTTTGCAGCGAGGTGAGCCGTTCAAGGTTCTTATTGTTGATGACGAGAAGTGGGTTCGCGAAACCTTCAAGGATTTCTGCGAACTGACCTCGGCGTTTGATGTCGAAATGGCCTTCAGCGGAGCAGAGGCGATTGACAAGGTGCGTCTCAACAAGTACGACCTGATCACGGTTGACCTGATCATGCCGGAGCTGTCCGGGCTTGATGTGTTGTCGGAGATCAAGCGCGTGTCGCCTCAGGTGCCGGTTATGATTATCACGGGCAACGCCACCGAGAAGCTGATCAACCAGGCCGGGTTGATGGGAGCCTGCCGGGTGCTGTATAAACCGGTCGTGCTGGAAACGTTTATCTCTGAGATTGCATCGACATTAATCAAGTAGCGAACGGGACGTATGGAACCGAAGCAGCCAACGCTGCTGCCGTGAACATGAACGAATACAGGAGCCGTAGATGAAGAATGACATTTCGATACTCGTTGTCGATGACGAAGCCATGATGCGAAACCTGCTCGAGAAGATTCTCGTCAGGGAAGGTTATGCCGTAAAGACGGCCGGCAACGGGGTGGAAGCCCTTGAACTACTCCAGCACGAGAATTTCGAGCTTATCATCTCTGACATGAAGATGCCGAACATGGACGGGTTCGAGCTTCTCAAGGCCGTCAAGCAGGAATATCCGAATATAAACGTGATCATAATGACGGCCTACGGCGACACCTATACTGTCAAGGATGCCCTGCTTCTGGGGGCTGATGAGTATATCACCAAACCGTTCAAGAGTCATGAAATCTCGCTGGTTGTAGAGAGGGCGTACTGGAGACTTCTCGCCGCAGAAAAACAGAAAATACACGACAGGTAGTAGTTACATGGCAGAAGCCAAGACGAAAGAAAAACAGGCCAGCACCAGGAAACGCGTCACTGTCACTGTCTCGAAGGACTGCATGACTGCGACAGTGGTGATGCGCCAGCCCCGTCCCGAGGAACCTCCCATCACTATCGAGGAACTCCACAAGGAATTAGAGCAGGCGGAAGTTGTCTATGGCATTGACCCGGACGCCATTGCTCGATGCATCAGCGAACAGGTGTACAACCAGCCGGTCGTAATCGCTTCCGGTAAACGCCCCCTTCGCGGCGAGAGCGCTCTCTTTGAGTGTCAGTTCGATACCTCCCAGGACCATAAGCCCCAGGTCGACGACAAGGGCAATGTCGACTATAAAAATATTAACTTCATTCAGGATGCTGGCGAAGGCGACGTTTTGGCCATAAAGATTCCGCCGACTCCCGGCGAGCCCGGCATGACCATCCACGGTAAAGAGACTCAGTCTCCCCCCGGTCGCGACCTTCCGTTCCGAAGTGGCGCCAACACGAAAGCCTCCGATGACGGCCTTCAGCTTGTCGCCACCGCGGGCGGCGCTATTGTATATGTCAATGGCATTATCGCCGTCAACAACGTCACCGTGATTGATGGTGATGTTGATTTCCGGGTGGGCAATATAGATACCCGCGGCTCTATCCGGGTGCGCGGTGACGTCAAGGCCGGTTTCACGCTCAAGGCCGATGGTGATGTCGAGGTCAACGGTATTGTCGAGGACTGCTTCCTCTACGTCAATGGAAACATCTTCATCAAGGGTGGCGTTGTCGGCAAGGGCATGGGGGAGATTCGCGCTGATGGCGATATCACTTTCAAGTTTGCGCAGGGGCAGAAGTTTTACGCCGGGAACGCCGTCTATGTGGGCGATGAAATCGTCAACTGTTGCGTCGTGGCCAAGGACAGCGTCGAGGTGAGAAGCCGACATGGCAAGATCGTCGGCGGTGAGGTAAAAGCCGGTAAGCAGATCAGGGCCGCGATTCTGGGGTCGGAGGCGGGAACTGCGACCCTACTGAAAGTGGCCTATGACTCGGAACTGATGGAGCAGTATGACGAGACACTGGCGGAGCTAAAGCGACTGAAAAAGGATGAGAAACGCATCAAATATGGCCTGGAGGGCCTTCAAAAGCTCCGCGCCGACGGCCGTCTGTCGCCCAAGCAGTTGCTGGCCATGCGGAAATTTGAACAATTCCAGAAAATCCTCCCGGGAGCCATTGCCTCGCTGGAGCAAAAGAAGGTCGAGATAGAAAAGAAGATCGAGAAACTGCAGGACACTTCGATTATCGCCGACCAGACGATGTACCCGGGGGTTCAGGTCCAGTTTGGCCTTTCCCGACAGGAAATTTACGAAGAGACGCCTCACTGCCGGGTTTCGGTGAGCGACAACCACATAGTCGTTGCCGATCTGACCGATACGCCTTCATCTTAGGGTGGGTTGACCTGAAAAAGGTCTTGATATTACCCATCTGCAAATTTATATTCTCAGGTAGCACCGAAAAATCGACGGAGAGATGGCCGAGCGGCTGAAGGCGGCGGATTGCTAATCCGTTATAGGGCTAATGGCTCTATCCAGGGTTCGAATCCCTGTCTCTCCGCCATACTTTCATGACAATCCACAATCTATTCCTTGACAACAACTTATAATTGCCGATATTACCCTTAGATGGTCGCTGTGACCATATTGTGACCACGAAATTGAGGAGATTTCGGCATGGGTAATATCTTCAAGAGAGGCAAAGTCTGGTATGTCGATGTCCGTGTCAACGGACGTCGCGTCCGCAAACG
>JAUXCD010000239.1 GCA_030619085.1 Candidatus Zixiibacteriota bacterium | reverse complement strand
GTATTTCACCTCGTATGTCAAAGCCGGGACATTGGTTACCGCGAAGGTGATGGGGTCGCTGTACTGGAGGGTTGTCTCATCGAGTTGTCTCTGCCAGCCGGCATAATTGTCTATGGTTTGCTTTATCCTCTGATACCGGAAACCGGCCAGCAGCGATATGCCCAGCGAATTCCGACGGTACATCTCGCGGGTTATCTCCAACGACAGGATTATCGAGCGCATCTCCGCATCGGATTCGGTGTAACTCCACAAGAGGTCATAATAGCCTGGCACCTGATCCCAGTCGGAATCTTTCATCTGACCGTCCGGATCACCGATATTGGTGAGAACGCCCGCCTCGACCGACCAGGGGTGTTTCTCAGTCGGGGCTGACATTACAGTGAAACTGACTCCCCCGATGAGGGCGTCCACCGGAAATTTCAGCAGGCTTCGTGCTTTCCGCAGCAGCGTGTCTCCTGTCGGCGCGACCACCAAACCCTGGATATCGAGTTGGTACTCGGTATAACCGAACTGCCGGGCTATTACCGGGCTGACGTTGATATTCACCTTGCTGAGTGCCGACGCTGCCGGAAGGGCCAGGCATGCCGCCAGAATCAGGATGAGAGAGTATCTTTTCATTGCTGACCTCATTGTATGGTGTAAAACAGTCCGAATTTACGACGGTTTCAGACAAATGCAACCTTAATCTGAACAGGAAGTTAGGAGCAGACAGCCGACCCATTGGAAGATAAATGGTGAACCGGAATGTCTATTGCGGGAAAAACAGAGCACCGAAGTCCTGAAAGAAATGAGCGATTATCCCCGGCCAGATCGTCCCGGTGCGGATATACAGCAGCGAGAACATCAGACCGTAGGTCGTTATGACGATAAACCCGGGGATGCCTTGGTAGGCGTGACAGGCGCCGAAAACCACCGCTGAGACGATAGTGGGGATAACCCAGTTCTGGAATTTTCCCATCAGCCGCAAACGGGTCATCAGGTAGCCTCGGAAAGCAGCCTCTTCGCAAATTCCGGCAGTTACTGCTACGACCACCCAGACGCCTCGACCGAGAGCATCGGTCGGAATCAGAAATGATATTTCACCCGGCATCGGCAGGCCGACCTGGGCCAGCACCCAGGCCAGGCCGGTTAGAAGGAGATTGGCTACCAGCAGAAACGAGAAAGCCCAGGCGAAATCGATTCCTCGAATCTTCTTAAAACCCAGCCCGGCCAGCAGAGTCCCTTCCCGATAACTGGTCCCGTAAAGCAAAAGGAAAATGAGCCACTGGAACATGATGGTGGAAATCAACAGGAAGAGCCGGGTGCCCTCGTTGAGGTTTGTCAGCATCGCCGTGGGATCATCGGTGAATCCAACTGACATGCCCGGATATGCAATTATCAGGAAAAACAGAGACAGGAAGGTCAGCCGCGAAATCCGGAATTGGGAATTTCCCGAATCGACCTTGAACTTGTCGTAACTACTCTGAGGCTCTTTGTTCGCTTCGTAAATTGCTATTCGCTCGAAGGTGTTCATTCCTTGTCCACCGTGTCAGTAAGCCGAGAACATCACATAGCGTCACCTGACTGAGTCTTGATGATCTCACGTACCTCGGCCCAAAAGGCGCTATATCACATATAATCGGCCACCAGGTCCCTTGGTTTTACCGCCAAACCGTTAATTAATATACGGTTTTCGCGCCGAGTAATCAGCAAGTTATTCATGTGACCTTGCATACGGATACATGACCAGTCACAAGGTGATCCGGATGCAATCGACAGGACATCGTACCTCCCTTAACTTTACTGATAAAAAAGGGAGGCGGAAGTGGCCCGCAAGAGAATAATCTTCCAAAACTGGATAGCCGATCTGGGATTTGACCCGAGTGACCGTAGTGTTGGTGACCCGGACTCGAAAAAGAATTGGCCGGAGATATCAATTGAGGATTTGCCCGAAAGCTCCGTTCAGACGGGCGATACGCAAGCGTCGGGTCGCGATGAAACCGGTTCGAGCGAGCTTAGGCGGGCCGTTCGGGCGGCCCTTGACAAACTGACTGAGGACGAACGGGAGTTTATCTGTCAGTTCTACTTCATGGGCCGGTCCTATCGTGAGATATCCGAGGAATCCGCCCGAGCGGTATACAGTCTGGAGGCGCTGCATCGCCGGGCCATGAAGAAACTTGAGAAACACCTCGCCGCTTTCGTGAAAAAGCGTTTCGGAATTGCAAACGAAGTTAAGCGTCCATGTATTATCTGCCAGTCACCCCGCCTGGCGGAAATCAACAAGCTGATCGAACAGCGCGACAAGGCGGCCACCTGGAAGCCGCTTATGAAGAGGCTGCTCGAAGAATTTGGAATAGAAATAAAATCACCCCAACTGCTGATAGGGCACGAGAAATATCATTGAGTTTATAGCCAGTGGGGAAGAAGCAATACACCAAATCAATCTAATGGGAGGAACAGATGGAAAACCAAACCACCGCAACGGAATCGGGCAAAGAGAAGCACTGCCTGAGCATCTTTGTGTCATACGAGCTGAAAGCGAAACTGAAAGCGCTGGCTGAGAAATACGACCGGACCACCGCCGACATGGTCCGGGCGGTGCTGAAAATAGGGATTCCGATGATGGAAGGTCTTTCGGAGGCAGAAGCGATCATGGTCAAGGAGTATATCGCGTTATTTCGGAAATTGAGACAAGTTAAGTCACTTAAAGACATTTGAGTGATAGATACTCACCCTTGCTGATCGTCTGTTCTCCGCTATTTGAAAAAAAACTTGAATGACTGGCGTTATGTGTGTATTTTCGAGTTGAGTTTCAAAGCGAAAGCAGCAGACTATGTATGAAAAACAAAGAACCATAAAGCGCGAAATATCTATGTCCGGCATTGGATTACATACCGGCAACCCCTGTACCATGACCTTCAAGCCGGCCGAGCCCAATACCGGTATCCGCATCGTCCGCACTGATCTTCCCGGTAAGCCCTGGGTACAGGCCGATATCGACCATGTTACTGATCTCTCGCGCGGCACTACCCTTGAGCAGGGTGAAGCCAAAGTGTACACGGTTGAGCACGTGCTGGCCTCTTTCGCCGGTTTGCAGTTGGACAATGTTATTGTCGAACTGGACAGCAACGAACCTCCGGTCGGCGATGGTTCGGCCAAGCCGTATGTTGATAAACTTCTCGAAGCCGGTCTCCAGCGGCAGGATGCCGACAAGTTCTACCTGGAAATTGACACCCCCATGGCGCACAATGAGCCGGACCGAAACGTCGATCTGGTCGTGACGCCATCGGATGACCTTCGTATCACCTTCATGATCGACTATAAGAACCCGGCGCTCGGAACGCAGTACACCTCGCTGGTTGACCTGGAAAAGGAATTCGTGGAGGAGTTTGCCCCGGCCCGAACCTTCTGTTTCCTGTCGGAAGTGGAAATGCTCAAGGAGGCGGGGTTGATCAAGGGTGGCGGTCTTCACAACGCCGTGGTTATCTATGATTCCGACAGGGGCCAAGTGGAGGTGGACCGCATCCGCAAGGCGCTCAATTTGAAAGACAAAGCATTTGTCGGCAAAACGGGGATTATCAACGACATTCCCCTGCGCTTTTACAACGAACCGGTCCGTCACAAAACTCTGGACCTGTTGGGTGATCTTTTCCAATAAATACTCCTTTCAAAGGGCACGTACTGGCGGCGCGCTCCGGACACAAAGCGAACGTTGCGCTGGCCAGGAAGATGCGCCAGCTTTATAAAAAGAAAAAGATTGCCAGTCGCTATGCCTCCAAGAAAAGCGCGGCCCTGTTTGAT
>JAUXCD010000242.1 GCA_030619085.1 Candidatus Zixiibacteriota bacterium | reverse complement strand
TATAACCGAATTCAAGCGGCCGTTCCAAATTGACATCGACCCGGAGAAATGCCTTTTGGCCCAGGGTCTACTCTGTCTGGGCCCTGTTACCCGCAAAGGTTGCGGTGCCGCTTGTGTGAAGGGCAACATGCCATGCACGGGATGCATGGGTCCCACCGACCACGTCACCGACTACGGCATGAAGGCGCTCTCGGCCATGGCGTCGTTGGTCGGCTCCAATGATGACAAGGAGATCGCCACCATTCTCGACAAAGTCGTTGATCCGGTGGGTACGTTTTACCGGTACAGTCTTCCCGCTTCACTGCTGCACCGATTTCACGAAGCCAATGTTGACGGAGGTAAAAAGCGATGAGCCGCAAGATAACCATTGACCCCATCACCCGGTTGGAGGGACACGGGAAGATAGAAGTCTTCCTCAACGACCAGGGCAATGTTGACAAGGCCTATTTCCAGGTGCCTGAGTTGCGCGGTTTTGAGCGCTTCGCACACGGCCGGCCAGCCGAGGATATGCCCCAGATAACCTCCCGCATCTGCGGCGTCTGCCCTACCGCTCATCACATGGCGGCAACCAAGGCGCTCGATGACCTCTACAAGGTCAACCCGCCGGAGGCGGCGAAGAAAGTCAGAGAACTGCTCTATAATATATTCACAATCGAGGATCACGCCCTGCATTTCTTCTACCTGGCCGGGCCCGATTTTGTCGTCGGTCCCAAAGCGCCTAAGGCGGAGCGCAACATCCTCGGCGTTATCGGCAAAGTCGGCCTGGAGATCGGCAAGGAAATCATCGGCATGCGCAAGCAGTTGCGCGACCTAATGGCCCTGGCTATGGGCAAGACTATTCACCCGGTATTCGGTCTGCCGGGCGGGATATCAAAGCCGATCGCGAAGGAAGATCAGCAGAAGTTCATCGACGCTGCCGACCACGCGGTGGAGTTCGGACAGTTTGCCCTGAAGCTGTTTGACGACATCGTGCTCAAGAACAAGGAATATGTCGATCTGGTGACCTCGGACGCCTACACCCACAAGACCTACTACATGGGTTTAGTCGATGAGAACAACAAGGTCAATTTCTATGACGGCAAACTGCGTGTGGTCGGTCCCGACGGCAAAGAGTTCGCCAAGTTCACGGCGCACGAATACCTGGATCACATATCCGAACACGTCGAACCATGGTCGTACATCAAGTTCCCGTTCCTCAAGCAGATCGGCTGGAAGGGGTTCGAGGACGGCCCCGAAAGCGGCATATTCGCCGTGGCTCCCCTGGCCCGGTTGAACGCGGCCGATGGCATGGCCACTCCGCTGGCGCAGGAGGCATACGAACAGATGTTCGAAATCCTTGGCGGCCGGCCGGTACATTTCACCCTGGCCAATAACTGGGCACGTCTGATCGAACTGCTCTATGCCGCCGAGCGGATACAGCAGCTGGCCAACGACCCGGAAATCGTTAACCCGAAAGTGCACACCATTCCGACCGAGACTCCGGCCGAGGGCATTGCCGTTATCGAGGCACCGCGCGGCACGCTGTTCCATCACTACAAGACGGACGAGCGCGGCCTTATCACGGCCACCAACCTGATTGTGGCAACTCAGAACAACGCCGCGCGAATCGCACTATCGGTTGACAAAGCCGCCAAGAGCGTAATCTCTAACGGCGAGGTTGACGACGGCATTCTGAACATGATCGAAATGGCGTTCCGCGCCTATGACCCGTGTCACGGTTGTGCCACCCACGCCCTGCCGGGCGAGATGCCTTTGGTGGTGCGCGTGCACGACGCCAACGGAGACGTAACGCGTGAAATCACGCACGGATAGAATATGAAACCGCTTATACTCGGTCTTGGCAACGACCTGATCAGCGATGACGCCATTGGGATAATCACTGCCCGCCGATTGCATGAGAAACTTTCCGGCAGGGCCGACGTGGTGGAATCAAGCCTCCACGGCCTGGCCCTGCTGGACCTTTTCATCGGTTATGATCGAGCGGTTATAATCGATGCCATCATCACCGGTCGCGTGCCGCCGGGAACGGTCATGGAGATGAAACCGGAGGATCTCCGGTCCAGTCCGGGGCCGTCACCGCACTACACCGGCCTGCCGGAGATGATCTCCCTGGCCAAGCAGATGCAAATTGAATTCCCCAGTGATATTAGAATTCTCGCCGTGGAAATATCAGATAATCTGACTTTTGGAAAAGGTCCCACGCCGGTCGTGGCTGATTCAATAGCCGCGCTCACCAGGCGTGCCATCGCTTTTGTGCAACGGTGGGAAGACGAAGATAAGAACCGGTAGAGTTACCCTACCTTCTCAGGATCATCCGTAACGCCAACCCCGATCCCGCGAAAGCCTTGGGTTCGGGTTCCAATCGGTTAACTTGGGAATAGGCTGATCTTTGGGCGGCGGCACTTCTTTTTTCTTTGAGGGCATATACACCTTGGCTGCTTTCTCTGGAGCGATTTTATAGGACAGTTCGGCCGCCCGCACTATCTCAGGCATCAACCCTTCCTCGGCCACCATTTCGGTGTACTTGCGACGGCCATCCACCAGGTCGCGCAAATAGTTGTCGATCCGATCCGAAGAGTAATACTTCTCCGGCGTATACTGGGTCAGATCAGCGCCTTCGGCCGAGACAATCACCTCGGTGCCAAGGAGGCTATCGGTGTACTGGTTGGTGCCGCGAAGGTCGCCGCGCTGAATCGCGGCCATGATATCGATAGGTACCCGCTCCGTTTTGCGGATGACTTTCTTGGCGCCCTTTTCACCCGCCTCGATAATCTCCCCCATGCCCCCGGTATTGTACTGGTAGAAGTGAATCTTGCCCGGGTGATTGGTCACCAGGTCCATAATGATTCGGTAAAACTGGTTGACCTTTTGGGCGCGGGAACCAACGATAAACGGGTCGGTGCCGACAATGCGGACCGACTCACCGGCCTTGGCCGGATTGGAAGCATAGCTATGTGAGGACTCGCCCCACAGGTAAGCCATCGCCGCCTGCATAGGCGTCAGTCGCTGGGAAAAATTCATGATGGTATTACGGCGCGTGATAAAGGCAAACACCACGCCGTCGAGTTCTTCCACCGGGGGCAGATCGAGTGATTTGTACCAGATGTTTTTCATCGAGAATGGACCGCGACCGTGTTTGATCTTCAAATGCTTTCTGTCTATCACCGCCCGGCCGTTGCCGCACAGATTCTCATCGAGGAAATCAGGCCGGCCGTCGGAGTCAATCATAACGTTCTCGTAAAGAGCGCTTTTGTGCACCAGTGAATTGTACATCCCCTCCTGCAGCTTGCTGTCGACGTCGGTCTTGACGAAGTAATTGTCTTCCGAACCGTACGCCGAACCGTCATGCTTCAAAAAACAGATATCGTCCTGGCAGACCAGGGTGCGCTCGCCTTTGGACCAGTCCAGACCTAGCTGATGACACGACCAGGTGGACTTGCCGGTTGCCGACAACCCAAACAGAAACACGCCATATCTTTTCAGCTTGTTGGTTTTGGGATCACGCGTGATAACAAGCTTGGTCCCGGCATGAAGGCCCAACATATCGAGCGCTCCGGCGGCGTGCATACCGTTGCGGAGGAACCCCTTTTTGTCCTCGCCCATGTAATCAGAGCCCATCACCATCGTAATATTACTCTCGGGAATAACGAGCGCCTGCTGGTTGATATGGTGCTCTTCAGGGATGTGAATCAG
>JAUXCD010000166.1 GCA_030619085.1 Candidatus Zixiibacteriota bacterium | reverse complement strand
ACGAGGCGGCCATATCGGCCAGGTCCTTGGTGATCGCACCCGGCCCGCAGACGGCGATCCGCTCCTGTGGATAGACGGAGATATCGGCCAGGTTTTCCGTGGACAGGACGATGCCGCTGCCGGTGGGCACACAGCCTCCGGACAGGCCGGTCCCGGCGCCACGGGGGATCACGGGCAGACCGTGCACAGCGCAGAAACATACGGTGGCGACAACGTCGGATTCATTGGCTGCCATCACCAGCGCAGCGGCCCGGCCCTGACGGTCAGTCGCGTCGGTGAGGTACTGCTCAAAGCCGGTGAAATCGGTAATCAGAGATTCCGGTGCTTTGAGCTTTGCCGCCAGTTTGCCGAAATCGACATCGGTCATGTCGCTTGCCCGTGATTAGATGCTTTGGGTTTTCTTTTTGTCGCCGGAAGATTTCGAGGGACTCGATGACGCGGATGCTGTGTCTTTGGCGGCGTCGGCCTTGTACTGTTTGCTACGGTAGTCGGTCTGATAGAAACCATTGCCTTTGAATATGAATCCGGCCCCGCCGGTGATCAGGCGTCGCACTTTCCCGTGACATTTCGGACATTCCTCAAGGACCGGTTCGACCATCGACTGGAACGCTTCGAAGTCATGACCACACTCGGTGCAGTGATATTGATAAGTCGGCATTTTGCTAACAAGCTCCTTATGGCTCTATACTATCCGCCGGTTTACCCGTTGTTTCCTGATAACAATCAAGCCGGCGATAAGTTCGAGCCGATGTATACCATTTGCGGCCCGCGCCCCAAAGAGCGCGAGCCCGCGTGGTGAATCAGTCTATCCTCTCAACAGCATTGCGATGGCTGTGACATCGACAATGTCATCCGCCGAGCAGCCACGGGAGAGGTCGTTGGCCGGTTTGGCCAGTCCCTGAATAATCGGACCGGTGGCCGTAGCCCCGGCCAGTCGCTGTGTCAGCTTGTAGGCGATGTTGCCGGCGTCCAGGTCCGGGAAAATCAGGACGTTGGCACTGCCCGCTACCGGTGAGCCGGGGGCTTTGCTGGCGGCGACTTTTGGCACGATCGCCGCATCCACCTGCAGCTCGCCGTCGACCTTCAAATGCGGATGTTTCTTCTTGATGATTTCCAGAGCCGCCAGGACCTTGTCCACGTCCAGATGCGAGGCCGAGCCCTTGGTCGAGAACGAGAGCATGGCTATTTTCGGTTCGATGCCCAGAAGATTTTGCATCGTCTCCGCCGTAGAGGCAGTGATCGACGCCAGTTGTTCGGGGTCAGGGTTGGGCACTACCGCGCCGTCGGCATAAAGGAATACCTTGTTCTCTTCGTCCATATATTTTGGGAGGGTCATCATGAAGCAGCTCGAAACGACCTCAATGCCCTCTTTCAGACCCAGCACCTGGATCGCGGCCCGAAGCACGTCACCGGTGGTATTGATCGACCCCGCCACGGAACCGTCGGCTTTATCATGACGCACCATCATGGCGCCGAAATAAAGCGGATTGGCGATAGCGGCCTTAGCCTGGTCTTTGGTGATTCCTTTGGCTTTGCGCATCTCCATAAATTCATCGACATAGCCGTCGAAGTCCGAAGATGACGCGGGATCGACAATCTGAACGGAATTGGTGTCCAGGCCGTGCTCGCCGGCCAGCCTGGCAATTGTTTTTTCGTCTCCGAGAAGTGTGACCGACGCGATTTGTTCGGCCACAATCTTTTTGGAGGCTTCGATCATCCGGGGTTCGGTTCCCTCCGGGAGTACCACGTGACGTTTTTTTCCCTTAGCCCGCTCCTTTATTTTCGTTAATGGATCCATGACGTTTGAAAACCTCACTTAAGTTAAGTTTCGCAATGTTGCGTTGTTAGAAACCGTTATTCAATTCGGGGTGTTCCAGAAAGGCCTCTATGAACTGATCGATATCGCCGTCCATCACCGCCTGTACGTTGCTGGTCTCGGACTTCGTGCGATGATCCTTGACCATGTTGTAGGGGTGAAAGACATAGGAGCGAATCTGCGAACCCCATTCAATCTTCTTTTTAGCTTTTTCGAACTTATCCATCTTTTTGGCTTCTTCTTCCTTGTGAAGCTGGTAAAGACGGGATTTGAGCACCTTCATCGCGGCGTCCTTGTTCTTGTGCTGACTGCGTTCGGATTGACAGGTGACCACGATATTGGTCGGCAAGTGGGTGATACGCACCGCCGAGGACGTTTTGTTGACGTGCTGGCCGCCGGCGCCTGAGGCGCGATAAGTATCGACGCGAATCTCCTCGTCCTTGATTTCAATCTTGACGTTATCCTCGATGAGCGGGTAAACATGCACGGAGACAAACGACGTGTGCCGCCGGCTATTGGCATCGAACGGCGATATGCGCACCAGGCGATGCACACCGGATTCCGACTTTAGGAAACCGTAACAGAAATCCCCCTTGACTTCAAAGGTGGCGGCTTTCAGGCCCGCTTCGTCGCCCGGCTGGAAATCCAGCAGTTCAAACGCAAACTGGCGCCGTTCAACCCAACGGTTGTACATCCGGAAGAGCATTTCTGCCCAGTCCTGCGATTCGGTGCCGCCGGCGCCGGGGTGAATGGTGACAATAGCATCGCGGTGGTCATCGGGGCCCGAAAGAAGGCTTGTGAATTCAAACTCTTCGATGTCCCGCATCAGTTGGTCGAAAGCCTGGCCGAGTTCACGAGCGTCGTCGGAATCCTCCTCGGCGGTCATTTCCAGCAATTCGCCGATATCGTTAATGTCAGTCTGGAGCTTGGCGTGCGAGTCAATCCACTTTTTATGTACGGAGATTTCCTTGAGCGTGGCCTGGGCGGACTGATTGTCATCCCAGAATCCGGACTGGGTGGTTACTTTTTCCAGTTCCGCGACTGTTTTTCGGCGACTATCGAGGTCAAAGATACCTCGCTAGTTTTTCCAGTTTTTCTCTCAATTCCGGCAGGTTGTTCCTGATATCAACCAATTTCGGCATCATATTCTCCTTCAGAGGTTTCCCAATATATGCGCAAAGGTAGGCCCGGTCAATCATAATCGGAGTGCTCTATGACGATTATCCACATGGCCGCCTCACGCGGCAGCCCAGAATGGAGTTGACAGGGTTAGTCTTCTTTATATCTTGTCACCACATTATGGAACTACAAACAATTGTTGTCGGGCCGTTCGCGGTGAACTGTTACCTTTTCTGGGACGAAGCCACCCTGGACGGCGTTATCATTGACCCCGGTGCCGAAGCGGAAAATATCGTTTCCGCCGTTACCCGGGCGGGGTTTAGGCCCAGGGCTGTTTTGCTTACACACGGACACGGCGATCACATTGCCGGTGTCGCCGATGTGAAAAAGCATTTCGATATCCCGCTGTACGTGGGGCGCGGGGAAGAGGAACTTCTGGCCAATCCATCGGCCAATGTCTCGGCTTTCTTCGATGATCCCATTGTTTCACCCCCGGCCGACAAACTGCTGGACGACGAGCAGATGATACGCCTGGGTTCGGTCGAGTTGCGCGTGCTGGCCACGCCCGGTCATTCGCCGGCCGGCGTCTGCTATCTTCACGAGCGCGATGGCATACTGTTCTGCGGTGATACGCTGTTCGCGGGATCTATCGGTCGCACCGATTTTCCCGGTTGCTCGCTGGAAACGCTGCTCGATTCGATCCAGAGAAAAATCATGCCGCTGCCGGAAGACGTGCTTTGTTTTCCCGGTCACGGCGTGCGGACCACCGTGGGAGCGGAAAAGAACGGGAATCCGTTCCTGAGAGGAAGTAATCTTGTCTGACATGGAAAAAATCATGCCGCTGCCAATGCCGGGCGTGGCGGATTACCATTGCCATTGCGACTACTCCATCGATGCCGAGGGCACGATAGAGCAATACTGTGAAGCCGCCTTGAAGCGAGGTCTGGCCGAAATATGCTTCACCACGCACTATGATACCAATCCGGCCGGGGACGAAGCCGCCGGCACCAATGTCATTTGCGTCAATGGCGCTCATCTGCCGGCCACTCCGCAGAACATGATACCCTATGTGGACCATGTCAGGCGGGCCGCCGAAGATTTCTATCCGCTCGGGTTGTCGGTGAAGCTGGGGGTGGAGATCAGTTGGTACGAAGGATGCGAAGAGGAAGCCGAGAAGCTCGTCAGTGCTCATGACTTTGACTATGTCCTGGGCGGCCTTCACGAGCTTGACAATATCTGTCTGTGCTGCCGTAAGACACATAAGAAGTTGTTCGAAGCCTACAGCCCGGAGCGATTGGTCGAGGCATATTACCACCAGATGGCGGCGGCGGCACGGACCGGTCTGTTCGACAGTCTGGCGCACGGTGACTATTATCTCCGCTACGGCCGGGCCTTTTATGGCGACGCAATTAAGAAGGCGCACCTGCCGTTTATCGATGAGTTCTTCAACGTGTTGATAGATACCGACACCTGTCTGGAGGTCAACACCTCCGGAATCCGACATGGACATTCGGAATATTACCCACATATGGATATAGTCAATCGGGCGAGAAAGGCGGGGGTGAATATCCCGTTTTTGGGGTCGGACGCGCATCTGCCACAGCAGATCGGTCTGGATTTTGAGGCCGCTGTCGCCGTGGTTCCGCCCAGTCTGCCCGGGTTCGAAGACTGATAGAATTATCTGATGGCCAAGCGTAAGTTTCCAAAAATTCCGCGCTCGTTTTATGCGCGCCCGACACTGGAAGTGGCGCGCGATATCCTGGGTAAATATATCGTCTACAACGGTGCACAAGGTCGCCTTGCGGCGAAGGTGGTGGAGGTGGAGGCTTATATCGGCGAGGATGACCCGGCTTGTCACGCTTTCGGCGGACCTACCCGGCGCTCCCAACCGCTTTTCGGTCCGCCCGGATACTCCTATATCTACTTGATTTACGGGATGTATCACTGTTTCAATTTCGTGACCGAGCCCCAGGGACGGGCAGCGGCGGTGCTTTTGCGGGCCGCCGAACCGGTCGAAGGCCTGGAGATGATGCGCGAACGCTCGCCCGGCAGGAAGGATACGCAACTTCTGAGCGGCCCCGGCAAGTTTTGCCGGTCGTTCGATCTGGACCTGACTCGGAATTGCATTGATTTGACCTCTGACATCCTGTACCTTGAAAACAGAGCAGTTCCCGTAGGGGAAATCGCCGTTTCCACTCGAATCGGCATATCAAAAGGCGCTAATCGCCCCTGGCGTTTTTACGATAAAGATTCACAATGCGTATCGGTTAAAGCATAATAGTTTGTGGAATAAATCGGGAAGATCGGCCTTCTCCGAGGTGTTTACGTCGGCATTCTGCCCGCGGTATGATTCATAGCAGAACCTCTGTCGTCGCTTTTTACTTGGATATCGCAACCGCGTTGCTGTTATTCCGTTAACAAAATATCGTAAGCAACATGGAAAGAGTTTGTTCAACTGATGTTTGATTCTGATTTCATACGGCAGGCTATAATAGCCGCCCCGGCCATTCTGTTCGCGCTGACGGTGCATGAGTTCTTCCATGCCTGGACGGCGCTCAAATTCGGCGATACGACCGCTCGTGATATGGGACGGTTGACGCTCAATCCGCTGGCCCATCTGGACCTGTTCGGAACAATCATGATGTTTGCCTCGCAGTTTCGTTTCGGCTGGGCCAAACCGGTGCCGGTCAATCCGATGAATTTGCGCAACCCGCGCGTGGCCGACTTCTGGATCTCGGCGGCCGGGCCGCTGTCGAACCTCGGCCTGGGATTTATCTTCGGCATGATTTTCAGGGCTTCGGGCACGCTGGCCTTCAATCTTCCCGAAGCTGTTTATATGTTTTTGTTTTATTCGGTTATGATAAACGTGTCGCTGGCCTTTTTCAATTTGATTCCCCTTTATCCCCTGGACGGTTCCCACATCCTCAGGAATATCCTGCCGGAGGAATCGCAGAGGTTTATTGACCAACTCGACCGCATCGGCCCGATTCTTCTGATACTCCTGATTTTTGTGGGCGGGTTCTGGATAATCCTCGGACCGTTTATCCGGATGTTCGTTTATATTTTCTCCGGAATAGGTATATAGAATTATGTCACGCGCAGGTTTCGTGGTAGCCCTGATGGCTATCCTGCTGAGCATGTCCGGTTGCGGGCAGCGACTTCGCCCGACACCGGCGGAGGAGCAACCAGCCGTAGCGGAGCCGTGCGCCGAGGTTAAGGTTAGCGCCTACCTGTTCGACGCCAAACTGCGTATGGAAGGCAAACCGCGGTCGTTTCGGCTGGAAGTCTT
>JAUXCD010000044.1 GCA_030619085.1 Candidatus Zixiibacteriota bacterium | reverse complement strand
GACCTGGAAGGGGCTGAAGGTATCGAGATGGGTCACGTGGCCGAGGGTATTCATTATCGTTCGCTTGACCGCAAACTTTGGCTATAATATTTTCTTTCAAACCAATGAGATAGGGGAGGTTTTGATGACAACGTTGCACGGTGAGGACAGTCGTTATATCAGCGACATACTTGATTTCTTCTTTGGGGCTTCGCCGGAAGTCATTACGAGTGAATACGCGAGTCTTGCATCTCGATTAATCTATGAATCTGTGGAAACATCGCTGGCTTGGGACCTCGTTTCCGATCCTCCCGGATTCGTGCCCGATTCGAGTTGGATTCTCAGCGAAGCTGTAAGGAAGTTCTGGCACGAGTACGGGCGCGAAAAAATACGGGAAGCCATACGCCTGGCGGTAGCGGAAAAATACCAGGCGGATTTCGACAGACTCAGCGGCGGACAATAGCGGCAGAGCCGTTTTGTGTCATGTGAGGGGGTCCGCTTGTTGTTAGAGGTGGCAGAAGTGGGCCGTTATTTTGATCGAGTCTCGTGATCTGCGGCCGTTTCCTTGTATCGTACTTGAGTTTTTGTTGATTTGCCGGCTGTCGTAGCTTATTACCATTATATGGCGCGAATACAAGAACCACATCCGGGACGGCTCATTATCTCCACCATTTATTCTTCGATGGACGCCCTGGCGGATTCCCTCAAGGCACTGGAACGCCGCTTCGGGCGGGTCCAGTACGAGACCATCGAAATTGAAACCTCACTTGCCTCCGATTACCGCGAGGAGATGGGCGACAACCTGATGCGGCGATTCTTCTCGTTTGAAAAGCCAGTGGCCCGCGGCTCGCTGCCGGAGCTAAAGGGCATCTGTAACAAGATTGAGCCTATGTTCGCCGACAATGTGGGTGATTTCGTGTTCCGCACGGTCAACATCGACCCCGGCATTCTAACCCCGGATAGCCTGGCGATGGCCTCGCATCGGGAGTACAATCATCGCCTCTACCTTCGGGACGGCGTTTTTGCCGAGGTGGCCCTGATATACGGTCGCGGTCGCTTCATGCGCCTTCCCTGGACCATTGCCGATTACTATGACAACGAAGCTATAGTGTTCTTCAAGAGAGTCCGCGACAGCTTTGAACTTGTGGAGCAGGACGATCAGGCGCGAGTATAGCTCATATTTCCCCGGGGAAACAGCACGGCGAATCTTTCCGACAATTAATCTTTCGCTAATCTTCTTTTGTCTGCTAATTGTAGCGTTGGGTCGGCGGTGAGGACTATGCCAAAGCGCCTGTTTGAAATGGAAAATGAAGTATTGTTCGGTGCTTTCAATGTAGAAAGTGTATAAGGTGTCTCATGGATAAATTCGTGATCAAAGGCCGGCAGCGTCTGGAAGGATCCCTTCGGGTCGATGGCTCGAAAAACGCCGCTCTGCCCATTATTGTCGGTGCTCTCCTGGTTGAGAAGGGCGAGACTGTCATCAGAAATGTACCCCCGCTAAGAGATATTTTCTCCATTATCAAGGTGATTGAGCATCTGGGTGCCAAAGTCAACTACGATGAAAAAGCGCAGGTGATGACTATTGATGCCCAGAATGTCTCGGAGAATACCGCCCCCTACGAGTTGATGCGCCAGATGCGCGCCTCGTTTCTGGTTTTAGGCCCTCTGCTGGCCCGTTTGGGCGAGGCGCGGGTGTCCCTTCCCGGCGGCTGCTCGCTGGGTGCTCGCCCGGTCGACTTTCACATCAAGGCCTTTGGCGATATGGGAGCCGAGATTGAAGAGAAAGCGGGCTATGTCATTGCCCGGAGCAAACAGCTGACCGGTGGATACCTGTATTTCGACCGTCCCTCCCACACCGGCACGGAAAATATTCTCTACGGAGCCGTCTTCGCCAAAAACAAGACCTACATCACCAATGCCGCCTGCGATCCGGAGATTGTGGATGTTGCCAATTATCTGAACCAGGCTGGGGCCAAAATATCCGGCGCCGGGACGCCCAGCATTGTAGTCGAGCCGGTCAACCGTTTAAAGGCGATTGAATATACCGTGTCCGGTGATCGTCTTGTGGCCGGGACCTATATGTTTGCCGCGGCGATGACCGGGGGTGAACTGAAGATTACCGGTGTTGACCCGCGGGCTTTGACTATGGTGACGCACAAACTGTTGGAAATGGGCTGCCAGATAAAGGCTGGCAAGAGCAGCCTGACGGTCATTGCCCCTCAGGGTAAGAACCGTCTGAAAGGAGTCGATGTCACAACTTTTCCGTTTCCGGGCTTTCCCACCGACCTTCAGGCCTGCCTGATGTCGGTAGCCTCAATTTCAATGGGAACATCTCATATACGAGAGACTGTTTTTATGGATAGGTTCGTTCATGCCATGGAACTTCGCCGGCTGGGGGCTGATATATCAGTAGCCGGGGGAGAAGCCCTCATACACGGGGTGAAAGATCTGGTGGGAGCCGTGGTAATGGCTCCCGATATCCGCGCCGGCGCGGGTCTGGTTCTGGCCTGCTTGGCTGCTCGCGGTCAGTCTGAAGTGCTGAGAGTCTATCATGTCGATCGCGGGTATGACAAATTGGACGAAAAGCTGGCGTCGGTTGGTGCCGATATAAAGAGAATGAAGGCTTGATGACGATAACCCTCACGGATCGCCTTTAAGTCATAGTACGATAATATATATTACGAGAACCCCGGGAAAGCTTGCACCGCCCCTGGCATGTCCCGGCAATCCGAATGTGAGTGATGTAACCATGAAGAAATTGTTGCCCATAATACTTGTTCTCCTGTTGGTTCTGACTGGAATCTCTCAGGCGCAGGAGACGTATTTCGGCAAGAACAAAGTCAGATACAAGGATTTCGACTGGAGCTTCATCCAGACTCGCCATTTCGACATCCATTTCTACGAAGACGCTTACCCGACGGCGAAGTTCACGGCCGCAGTGCTGGAATCGTCATACGTCGAGATTTCAGACGAACTGGATTACAAGATTCAGGAAAGAATCCCGGTCTTCCTCTACAACTCTCACAACGATTTCCAGCAGACGAACATCATTTCCTCGCTCGTCAGCGAAGGTGTGGGTGGCTTCACAGAAGTATTCAAAAAACGGATTGTAATCCCGTTCAGCGGCTCTTACGAGGAGCTTCGTCACGTTCTCCATCACGAACTCACGCACGCGGTGGTCTACGATCTGCTGTATGGAAATATCTTCTCATCGCTCATATCACGTCAACGACTGTTCGATCTTCCCCTGTGGTTCGCTGAGGGTTACGCCGAGTACTCCTCGCGGCATGGCTGGGACTACTTCTCCGACATGTTCGTTCGCGACGCCACCATCAACAGCTATCTGGCGCCGTTGCCCCATATCTACGGCTTCCTCGCCTACAAAGAAGGGCAGGCGCTGGTCAAGTATATCGCCGACACCTACGGCGAGGAGAAGCTTGGTGAGATTCTCAAAAGGGGCAAGGTTTACCTGACTATGAACAAGGCGCTGAAAGACGTGCTGGGCGTCGACGAGGAGGAACTCTGGAAGGATTTCTTCAAGGAGATGAAGCGGCGGTACTGGCCGGAGATTGCGATTCGCAAAGAGGTCTCGGAAATCGGCGAACAGCTCACGCATGCCCGCAAAGACGGCTCATATTATAACGAGAAACCTGAGTTTACGCCCGATGGCGATAAGATAGCAATCTTCACCGATAAGTCCGACTACACCGAAATCGTGCTGATATCGGCTGAGGACGGTCGGCGGTTGGATCGTCTGGTGAAATCACAGCGCTCCGGTGATCTGGAATCGCTGCATTCGTACGTGTCGGGGATGTCTTTCTCGCCGGATGGCCGAAGCCTGGTTTTTGTGGCCAAGTCCGGTGGTAAGGAAGCGCTGTTTCTGTACGATGTTAATGACAAGGACACTTACCTGAAGAAACGACTGGATTTCTACAATATTATCTCGCCGGATTGGTCACCCGATGGCAAGAAGATCGCCTTCTCGGCCCTGAAAGGCCACATGCGTGACCTGTTTATCTTCGATATCGAGAAAGATTCCATCTGGCAGATCACCAATGACCGGTACGATGATGTGTCGCCCAGCTGGCTGAAGAGTTCCGACGGCCTGGTCTTCTCCTCGGACCGTCCCCACCCGGATAATGTCCCGATCGATATCAAAGGCAACATGTATGTTGGCAGCGGTGCCTATATGCCGGGCGGTTTCAGTTACGGCTCCTACAATATCTTTCGCATTAATCTCGACGATACCGAAACGTCACCGATATTGGCCGGACCGGGCGATAATCGTACCCCCAAGGTTTCACCCGACGGCAACAAGATCGCCTTTATTTCCAACCGCAGCGGTATCGACAACATCTACATAACATATCTCGATACGCTCAAGTCATACCCGCTCACCGACGTTTTGACCGGAGTCAACTCCATTTCGTGGTCGCCCGATGGTGAGAGCATTGCCTTCTCAGCCTTCCATCAGGGTGGTTTTGATATCTTTGTGCTCAAAGAGCTGATACCCGTCGGCGAAAACGGAACCGTCAAAAAGACCGACTTCGTGCTCGGCAAGTACGACCTGCTCAAGAAGACCAAGTCGCAGGAGATTCTCGCCAAACATCAGCAGGCCACTGGCGATGTCAAGAAGGTCGAGGCGGCTGTGGTCGACACGACCGGTGTGGCCGACAGCACGGTCGCTGCCGATACGACCATTGCATCTATTGTGGATTCGACCTCCGCCGACAGCCTGATGGCAACAACCGACAGCCTGGCCGTCGATACTCTGGCGGCCGAGACCGAGAAGCCGGATTCGGTGATTACGGCCACCGGAGTTTACGACGATGATTACGTATATATTGGTTCCGACCAGCCCAGCGCACTGGATTCGCTGATGCAGGATATACCCGAGGACGGTTCCGGCGATTCTTATAGCGCACCGATGGAGGAACCGGCGTCGTTTGATTCCATCCCGCTGCCCCTGCCGGGCGGAGAGTACAATATCAATCAATACAAGGTCAAGTTCACCCCCGACTATGTCGGTGGTGGCTTCTCCTATGACACCTTTTTCGGTCTGAGCGGACAATCATATTTCGTTTTTTCGGATTATCTCGGTAATCATCAGATATACCTGGCCACGGATTTGGTGAATACCATCGATCAGTCGAACATCCAGGCTTATTATTTTTACAACAAGACCCGGGTTAATCTCGGTTTCGGTATATTTCACACCAAGAACTTCTACCTGGATAACAACGATTTTCTTTTTTCGGACCGCTTTTACGGTCTCCAGTTCCAGGCCAGGCGCCCCTTTTCGATCTTTAGCCGCGTGGAGTTCACCGCCTCGCACTTCTTTATAGATCGCCAGTATTACGATTTCAATGACTACCGCGAAGACCGCAGTTCGAAGGTGGCCACCGCGAACTTCGCCTACATAACGGACAATATCGTCTGGGGCATCACTGGGCCGGTCAACGGCCAGCGGGCCAAGATGTCGTTCACCAAGGGCGTCAATTTCTTCGATACTAACGACATCGAATTCACCTCGTTAGAATTCGATTACCGCAAATACTGGCATTTCAAGCGTACTTTTTCCATGGCGTTGCGGTTTACCGGCGGCGCGTCGTTCGGCAAGACGCCCAAACTGTACTTCGTCGGTGGCACCACCAACTGGGTTGGCAACCGAACCCTTGATGCTCAGGTGTATGAGGTCGAGAATCTGTATTTCTCCGATGTGGTGACGCCGCTGAGAAGTGTTGATTACTACGGGCTCAACGGGACCCGCTACGGCCTGATGAACTGGGAATTCCGTTTTCCAATGATTGAATATTTTGCCATGCGGTTTCCGCTGCCGCTGGTCATAAGCCGTGTCGTGGGTGTGCTGTTCACCGATGTCGGCGCGGCCTGGTATAAAAATGATTTCAAGGGTGGCACCTCGGATGGCGGCCACAATCGTCTTCAGGATATAAAGACAGGTTTTGGGTTCGGTATGCGGGCCAATCTCGGATTCATCGTGTTGCGGTATGATGTTGCCTGGCGGACCGATTTTTACACGATATCCGAAAAACCATCGCATTACTTCTCGCTGGGCGCGGACTTCTAACGATACATCGATTGGTCGGATCGCTTTGTTGGGAAGCGACCCGGCTTAAGCGTATAAAAAAAACGCGACCGATATGCGGTCGCGTTTTTTATTGGCACGATAATCGTGCAGTCTATCTCTTCTTCTTATGAACCGAGCAGAACTTGCTCTTGCCATCGGTGAAGCGTTTGCAGCGTTTTTTATCCTTCGTGATTGCTGCACAGCGCACCTTCTTGGTGGCTTTCTTCTTCGCGACCTTTCTCGTGGTCTTCTTCTTCGCAGCTTTCCTGGTCACCTTCTTCTTGGCGACTTTTCTCTTGGCCACCTTTCTCTTCGGTGCTGCTTTCTTCTTCGTGGCTTTCTTGGCTTTGCGCATTGAACATCCTCCATGTTTGTTTGTTCATGAGGAAGGAAGGCCGTTTTAAAATTTATGTCAAGAAAAAAAGGTGTATAAAAACAATAATGTATAAAAAAAAAGACAGGGTCGATTAATGATATCGTGGATGATTCAATGATATGCGAGATCGAGGTTGCATGTGCGGTGTGTACCTCGATCCCGCGCATCGATACTAACGCGTTCGTCGACGGTTGGAACGTTTTGATGACGGTGCGGCCCCGGATGGATGATTATTAACTTCGTTCTTGTCATTGTTGTCGCGTCCGAAGTTCTGAAAAGCGAGAGCCATCGTGTGCAGACGGTCGTCCACTGTCGCCATGACCGACCCTGGTGTGAAACTGCCGTGCTTCAAAGGACGCCCCGCCGGAAGACCGGTGAGCAGTTCGATGCCTTCGGCGATCGTTTTGATAGGATATACGTGGAATTTACCCTTGTTGATTGCCTCGATTACGTCGGGCCGCAGCAGGAGATCATCGACATTCTGATGTGGGATAATCACTCCCTGGTCGCCGGTCAGACGTTTGGCTCGACAAACATCGAAGAAGCCTTCAATCTTCTCGTTGACACCGCCGATTGGCTGGATCTCACCCATTTGGTTGACAGACCCGGTCACGGCCAGATTCTGCCTGATGGGAATGTTAGCCAGGGATGACAACAGGACATAGATTTCGGTGGACGAGGCTGAGTCGCCATCGACACCGCCGTATGACTGTTCAAAAGATATCGAAGCGGACATCACCAGAGGTTTGTCCTGCGCGAACATCTCACGGAGGTAACCGCTGAGGACCAGCACTCCCTTGGTATGAATGGGGCCGGACAGGTCGGCTTCCCGTTCGATATTGATGACGCCGGCGCGCCCCATGGCGGTGCTGGCCGTGATGCGGGTGGGGCGCCCGAATGCGTAGTCACCCAGGTTATACACGGACAGGCCGTTTATCTGACCCACCTTCTTGCCGGTGACGGACACCATCAGCGTGTTGGTGTCGTAAAGTTCCTGAATCTTGTCTTCGGCAAGATTGATGCGCGCCCGCCTGAGACTGATGGCGCAATGGACGTCATGGCGGGTGACGGCTTTGGCTTTTCTCTGACTGGTGCAATAAGCGGCCTCCCGAATCATATCGGAGATGGCGGTAAAACGGGTGGTCAGCTTGTCACGGTGACCGGCCACCTTTTTGCCGTATTCGGCTATGGCCTGCATGCCGGGGAGATCGTACGGAAGCAACTGGTCTTCATCGACAACCCTGCGGACGAACTCGAAATACCGTCCATAATTCTTCCGGGTCGCCTTCATCTCGCTGTCGAATTCGGCCTTGATTTTGAATATCTTCTTGAAATCTTCATCGAGCTGCCAGAGCAGGCGGTAGGTGCGGGCGTCCCCTTTCAACACGACCTTGATATCCAGCGGGATCGGTTCCGGTTTGATACTCGAACCGGCAAAAGCGGAGAATGGGTCGTAACCGGTCATTTCCAGTTCTCCGTTGAGCAGCGTCCGCTTCAGTTGCGGCCATACGGCCTGTTCCAGGAGCATGTCCATAGCGTTGATGACCAAAAAGCCGCCCGAGGCTTTCAGCAGTGAACCGGAGAAGATGCGGGTGAAATCGGTGCGCCAGTAACCGAATCTATCGACAACGCGTTCCATCGAACCGAAGAGCTTCTTGTACGAGGGGGATTTCTCGATAACGATCGGTACGCCCTCGGTTTCTGAGTTGTCCAGAATGAGGTTGACGCTAAACTCTTCGAACGGCTCGCGCTTGCGGAACGAGGGTGCCTCCTCTTCGCCCCGGCGAGGCTGCGCCTCATGGAAGCGATCCAGGTCGTCCAGCAGTGCTTCCAGCACCTCGTCGAGATAATGAATTACCTTATCGGTCGGGAAGCGCTTCTTGATCAGGTTTATCTTGTCGGTCACCAGCGGTGCGATCATCGAGTAATTCAGTTTCTCGACAGCATCTTCGAGCTTGTTGGAGAGTTTTTTGGATTCGATGGTGGTACTGTCGAAATCACGGCGAAGGCTGTCCCAGTTACGGCGAAGTTCGTCGAGTTGCGCCAGGGAGAACTTGTCCTCTTTGCTGAGTCGTTCCAGTTTTTCAAATGATGTTGGTTCATTCTCGACCAGCGGCTGGATTTCGTTGCGAACTCCCAGGCCCGACTGCACCTGAACCATCACGAATCCGGCCTTGGTGAGCTTTTCCTCGAACTTGCCGATCAACTCCTTTTGCCGGCCTTCGAACTCGCGCACAACCCGGCTGTGACGATCTTTGTAATCTTCCGAAAGGAAAATCTTAGGAACAATTTTCCGCATCGATTCAATAAGGTAACCCATATCCTTTTTGAACCGGCTGCCGTCGCCCGCATTGAGAATCAAAAGCAGCGGGTTGTCTTCATTTTTGAAATTGTTGACATAGCAGTAATCGTTCAAATGCGGTTTTTCATAATCGAGTCGCTGGAGGAGGTGCTGGATAGTGGTGGTTCGACCGGTACCGGCCGGACCGGTTACGAAGATGTTATAGCCCCGTGACTTGACATTGAACCCGGTCTTGATCGACTCAATTGCACGATCCTGACCAATTATCTCGCAACAAGCCGTGACATCATCGGAGGATTTAATACCGTTCGGCCAGTAGTCAATCTGGTAGTCCAATTCCTTAAGGGTAAGCTCGCGCGGTTTTTTGGTCTTCGGCTTGCGTTTGGTCGGCATCGATTCCTCCATTGGTTATGTCACAATCAATGGCGAATATAGGTAAACTACTGTCAATATGCAAAATCGAATTTGGGCGGCACAATCGCGCATTTGTCACATATCGAGTGGGTATTTGCGGCCGATTCAATTCAGACTGTAAAATAGCCGGCTGACCACCGGGAGCGAAGACAGTTTCGCCGTAGCCTGCTGCAAAAAATCCAAATCGAGCGTGCCTAGCTAATGTCCTGTTGGGCATAATCATAGCCGTCTGAGCTATATTTGCCACCGTCATTAGAGCAGCGTATCTGCCATTGTGGCGTATTGATATCTCGAAAAAAGTTTGCTCAATGGGCAAATTTGTGAGTTTGACTAATCTGTTTCGGCCCTTGCGATTAGGTTCTGGTCGGCATGTAACCGACAGTATTGCAACGCATTAAGTTTACTTGACAAGCCGTAATTTTGTTATATATACTAAATCCGTTGCTTTATTAGCATTGCGCATTGAATATGGCGGTATCGTCTAGTGGTTAGGACCGATGGTTCTCAGCCATCAAACCGGGGTTCGATTCCCCGTACCGCTAAGATCCAAGCTGATGAGGTCAGGTAGTGGTTTTCCTGGCCTCATTCAGTATTAACTCCCATGTCAATCAACCTGTCGCAGGCCCTTCAATAATGACAGTAAATGTCCCTTGTTCACCTTCTGGTGACTCCATGAAAGCCTGATGCGACCGAGAGAGATCACATTTTGCGAGCCGATGCTGTCCAATGCGGCCGCAATCGATATGGAGAGCCGCGGACTATGTTGGCATCGCCGGAGGGGCTGTTTAACAGGTGGGATGCGTCAAAAAGGTGTTTGCATCCCAGGGAAAAAGGGCTATTATAAAAGGTTTGGCGGAGAAAAATGCCGACTTATGAGGTCAAAACGAGTCTAAAATGAAACTAAAACATAACTCCGAAGTAGTCACTATCAGATCGCGCCTGCCGTTGCTGCCGCTGCGCGATGTTGTTGTTTTTCCACATATGATTTATCCGCTGTTGGTCGGACGCGAATTCACTATCAACGCCCTCCAGGAAGCGATGATCAAGGACAAGCAGGTGATGCTGGTGGCCCAGCGCAAAGCCAGTACCGACAAGCCTGTGGCGGACGATCTCTACGAGGTCGGGGTGGTGGCCCGCATTCTGCAGGTCATGAAAATGCCCAACGGGACGCTCAAAGTCCTCGTCGAGGGACTGGTGCGGGCGTCAATCAAGTCGTTCGGCAAGGCCACCCATTATATGCCGGTCAATATCCAGGTTGTGCCGCCCGAGGAAAAGCCGTACGATCGCGAAACGGAGGCTCTTTCACGGACAGTGATTGAAGAATTCACAGAGTACGTGCGCCTCAATCGGCGCGTTCCCGATGAAGTGCTGGTTTCCCTGGCCACTATCGATGAATACCCACAGCAGGCCGACTCGATCGCGGCTCACCTGTTGCAACGAATTGACACCAAGCAGCAGGTCTTGGAAGCGTTTACTGTGAAAGACCAGTTCCGGGTGCTGTCGGAGATTCTCAAAGAAGAAATCGAAATACTGCGGATTGAGCACAAGATCGACGGCACGGTGCGTGAGTCGATGTCGCGCAGCCAGCGCGAGTTTTATCTCCAGCAGCAACTCAAAGCGATCAAGGATGAACTCGGTCAGTTTGACGAACCAACGGCAGAAGTCGATGACCTGCTGGCCAAGCTGGAAAGCCGCGACTACCCAAGTGACGTAAAACAGAAAGCCGAAGAAGAAATCAAAAAGCTGTCAAAAATGCACCCGTATTCGGCCGAGTCCGGAGTTGTGCGCAGTTACCTGGAGTGGCTGATGAGCCTTCCGTGGGATACGCACACGACCGACCGCACCGATTTCAAAGAAGTCAAAGGGGTGCTCGATGGTGACCACTATGGTTTGGAGAAACCGAAATCGCGCATTCTGGAGCATCTGGCCGTTATCCGCCTGGCCGGTAAGGTCCGTGGTCCCATTTTGTGTTTGGTCGGTCCGCCGGGAGTGGGAAAGACTTCGGTTGGACGTTCTGTCGCCCGCGCCCTGGATCGTAAATTCGCCCACATGTCGCTCGGCGGCGTGCATGACGAGGCGGAAATAAGAGGGCATCGCCGGACATACATCGGCGCCCTGCCGGGACGAATAATACAATCCATCAAGAAAGCCGGGTCATCCAACCCGGTGTTCCTGCTGGACGAGGTGGACAAGATCGGCAAGGATTTCCGGGGTGACCCGGCCTCAGCTCTGCTGGAGGTCCTCGACCCGGAGCAAAACGCCACGTTTACCGACAATTATCTCGAAGTCGAGTATGACCTTTCGGATATTCTGTTCATCACTACGGCCAATTCTGTGGCGACGATTCCGCCGCCGCTGAGAGACCGCATGGAGCTTATCAGCCTGCCGGGATATCTGGATTTTGAAAAACTCAATATCGCTCGCAATTTTCTGCTTCCGAAGCTCATCAAAGAGATAGGCCTGACCAAAATCACGGTCGAATTTCAGGACGAGGCCATCTATGAGGTGATCAACCATTACTCTCGCGAGGCCGGTGTTCGCGAGTTGGAACGGCAGATTGGAAGCATCCTTCGCAAATCCGCGGTGGATCTGGCGGGCGGCAAGAGACTGAGAAAGCTGGTCATCAACCGGCGCAAGGTAAACAAGCTGCTGGGTGCGCCCAAGTACGTCGGCACCAATATCAAGCCGCATCCGACCTGCGGCTATGCTGTCGGGCTGGCCTGGACGGAGCTTGGCGGCGATGTTCTCCCGGTAGAGGTCGTGCCGATGAAGGGCAAGGGGAAACTTACCCTGACTGGCTCACTGGGCGAGGTGATGCGTGAATCGGCCACCACGGCCCTTTCGTATATTCGAAATCATGCCCACCTGTTCGGTCTCAAGGAAGACTTCTTCGAGTTCCTCGATCTGCACGTTCATATCCCGGAGGGCGCCGTCCCCAAGGAAGGACCATCGGCAGGAATCACGCTGATGACGGCCATTCTCTCCTCGCTTACCGGTATTACTGTGCGCACGGATGTCGCCATGACAGGGGAGATGACCCTTACCGGCGACGTTCTTCCGGTGGGCGGTCTCAATGAAAAGATGCTGGCCGCCAAACGTCTCGGTATCACCGAGATAATCGTGCCGGAGAAAAACCGCAAAGACATCGCCGAGCTGCAACCGGATCTCTTGGACGGCCTCAACCTTCAGTATGTGCGCACCATTAACGATGTGCTGAAATTGGCCTTGACTTCGATGCCAATTAAGGTCGGCGCTTCCAGGATGAAAAAGAGTATAACTAGTTCGGCTCGGGCGTGATGGAATCCAGCCGGACCCTGACCTGACAGCGAAGCGAAAGAAGAGGTATTGCGATCTCCAGAAATCTGACCTGTGAATTCGTCGGTTCATTTTTCGGCCTGGACCAGTTGCCGAAAGACCGACGACTACAGATAGCTCTGGCCGGACGGTCCAACGTCGGCAAGTCAACGCTGCTGAACAAACTGGTCGGCCGCAAGAACATCGCCAAGGTTTCCACCACGCCCGGGAAGACCAGATCGCTCAATTTCTTTTTGGTGAACAACCGTTTCTACCTGGTGGACTTGCCCGGATACGGCTACGCAAAAGTGTCAAAAACGGAGCGAAAGGAATGGGGGAAACTGGTTGAGGGCTATTTGAAAAGCAGTCCCAACCTGGCCGGATTGGTACTTCTTCTCGATTGCCGCCGCGATCCGACCACCGATGACGTGGAACTGATGGACTGGCTGGATCATCGGCAGATTCCGATGCTGACGGTCGTGACCAAGGCCGACAAGCTCACGCGTGACAAGATGAACCGAAAACTGGCCGCTGTTGAAAAAGAGCTGGGGGTATCGGCCATCGGCTTCTCGGCCGTCTCCGGCCTGGGGAAAAAAGAACTGGTGGATTCCGTTTTGGGCCTCGTTGAGGAAACAAGTAACGTATAAGGTTATAACGAATATGGGAAAGAACAAAGTAATCGTAGGCTGTCAATGGGGTGACGAGGGCAAAGGTAAGATTGTCGACCTGCTGGCGAGCGACGCCGACTTCATCGCCCGTTTCCAGGGCGGGGCCAACGCCGGCCACACAATCGTGGTCGATGATACCAAGTACGTCCTGCACCTGATTCCGTCGGGTATTATCCAGCCCGGCAAAATCTGCCTGATTGGCAACGGCGTCGTGCTCGATCCGTTCACTTTCATGGAAGAACTTGAATTCCTGACCGAGAAAGGCATTGACTACAAAGATCGCCTGTTTGTCTCACCGGCCTGCAACCTGGTGCTGCCGTACCACAAGCTGGTTGAAGCGGTCGAGGAAAAGAATCGCGGCACGTTCAGCATCGAGACCACCAAGCGCGGTATCGGACCGGCCTATGTCGACAAGGTGGCCCGCAACGGTATCCGCGTGGCCGATATGTTCGAGCCCGAGCGACTCAAAAGACGCCTCGAATACCAGAAAGTGATCAAGGACAAGTACCTGTCCGGCTCCGATGACGAACGCGCTGACCTGAAACGCACCTATGACGAACTGATGAAACTGGTGCCGCTGTTCAAGACACTGGCGATCGATGTTTCTCTGCGCCTCAATGAAGCTGCCAAACAGGGCAAGACGATTCTCTACGAAGGCGCGCAGGGAAGTATGCTCGACGTTGACCTGGGCACTTATCCGTTCGCGACCTCGTCCAACACTACCGTGGGCGGTGCCCTGACCGGACTGGGGATAGGTCCTAAGATGATTGACGAAGTGGTAGGTATTGTCAAAGCTTACACCACCCGGGTGGGTGCGGGACCGTTTCCGACGGAACTGGTCGATGATACCGGCGACAAACTTCGGACCCTGGGAGATGAATTCGGGGCCACTACCGGACGACCGCGCCGGTGCGGCTGGCTGGATTTGGTCTCTTTGCGCCACGTGGTACGGATCAACGGCGTTGATTCCATTGCCATCACGAAGCTCGACGTGCTTGATGAATTACCGGAGATAAAGGTCTGCACGGCGTATGATCTCAAGGGCACGGTTCACAGCGAAGTGCCGCTGGACCTTTCCGAGCTCAGCCAGGCCTCGCCGATTTACAACAACCTGCCGGGATGGATGGCCGACACCACCGGTACGACGAGGTTTGAGGACCTGCCGGAGAACGCGCGCAATTACCTGAACTACATTGCCGACTACCTCGGTGTGACAATCTGCATCGTGTCCACCGGGGCCAAGAGAAAAGAAACAATCGTAGTATAAACACCTTTGAACCAAGGAAGACTCATGATTAAGCAGATTCTAATCGCAATCGGCCTTATCGCTATCTTCGCGACCTTCGCGGTGGCGGGTGATCCGGTCGACAAGACCGACTCCACCAAAGCCGAACCGAAGAAGGAGGAAAAGAAAATGACCGCCGATGATTCCAAGAAGACCGCTGAGCCTGAAATGATTGCCACGAAATCCGGACTCACTTACATGGATCTGGTCGTAGGCGAGGGTGACGAAGCTGTGGCCGGCCAGATGGTCGAGGTTCACTACACCGGCTGGCTCGATGACGGCGGTAAGAAGGGCAAGAAATTCGACAGCTCCGTTGATCGCGGCAAGCCGTTTGGGTTTCCTCTCGGCGGTGGTCGGGTGATCAAGGGATGGGATGAAGGCGTGGCCGGCATGAAGGTAGGCGGCAAACGCACTCTGATCATTCCCCCGGCTCTGGGCTATGGCGAGCGCGGCGCTGCCGGTGGTGTCATTCCGCCGAACGCTACCTTGATTTTCGATGTCGAGCTTCTGAAGGTCGGCAAGTAGATTTATATCAGCAGTTATTGAAGCGCCGTCGGGTGAGAATTCCAGGCATTAAAAAAAGGCGCCCTTGTGAGGCGCCTTAATTTATAGAGAGGTAAGAAGTATGCGCTAATTCAATGTCAGCATCTTTTCTTATGTGCTGAACTTGGCTCTAAATTACACTTTCCAAAGGCCATATTGTCACCGGCCTGTCATCGCTTTTGAGAAAATTACGGAAAATTGAGAAAAATCCTACCCCCCGAACCGACCCTCCGAAAGCGGCCCTGACGGCCCCAAAACGGCTCCGGGCGCCTCTCCG
>JAUXCD010000125.1 GCA_030619085.1 Candidatus Zixiibacteriota bacterium | reverse complement strand
TGCTGCAAGTCCGCAAACGGGATCCCAATGGCCAGCTACTTGTGCCCGGCCGAAGGGTTCGATACTCAGATCTCGAAGTAAAAATAACGTTGTGGGACTTCGCCAAAACAGCCGCCACCTGTCCGTATTCGGACACCCACAATAGTTCCGGAGCGGAGTCGGCCGTAGGATTTCGACAACTTGGAGAGGTCGGACTATTGAGACTCGGCCTGGCTGAAAACCGCTGAGAAGAGACTCGTCACAGGGTTCTGGTTCCAGTCCCTGGTGGAAATAGCCAGCGCCCCGGACCGAGCCGGATGCTGACAGCCTCGATAGCCCGCCTATCGGCTCCTCAGAGAAGATTACAGACCCTCCTCGGGTTGTTTTTTAGGGGGCTTTGCTCGTTCTGAATTAGCACGCCGGGCCGGGCTGTCAGGTAACAAATCAAATCAACGCGAGGCGACTGTGTGTGCAACACCATGCATAGTCGTTGGGTACCAGCGATGGTGATGAAGCTGACTGGAGGTGGCGGATAAGGGCGCGGGTTGCCCCGGCCCAGGATTACTGCGGGCAGGCAAACGGAGCGTCGCCGCCGGCAAAGAGAAACTGCACCAGATAAGTTAGATCGGAGATGTCGACAATTCCCTCGGCGTCGCCGTCAACATTGGCCTCCTCCATACAGGACGGAGCGTAGCCGCCATCAAACATATACTCCACCAGATAAGTCAGATCTGAAATACCGACTATCTCGGCCGGATCACCGTCGACATTACCGGTCACAGGTGGTACGCAACAGCCCACGTCACAGGCATCACCGATACCGTTACCATCGCTATCCGCCTGGCTGGGGTTGTAAATAAACGGGCAGTTGTCATTATCGCAGGTATTATATGGGAAGTCAGGATTGCCGTAACCGTCGGCGTCAAGATCGGTACAGGTATCACAACTGTCGCCGATGCCGTCATAATCATAATCTTCCTGGTTGGGATTGAAGACGGGGCAATTATCGCAGGCGTTGCCCACGCCGTCACCATCGGAGTCTGCCTGGTCAGGGTTAGCGATATCGGGGCAATTGTCATCGGGGCAGGTATTGGCCGGGTAGCCCGGGTCGCCGAAGCCATCGCCATCACTGTCGGTGCACTCGTCACAGGCGTTGCCGATGCCGTCGTTATCTTTGTCCGTCTGGTCCGGGTTGCTCATATCCGGGCAGTTGTCATCAGGGCAGGTATTAGCGGGGAAACCGGGGTTTCCGAAGCCGTCGCCATCGGTGTCGGTGCAGGCATCACAACTATCGCCGATGCCGTCATAGTCATAATCTTCCTGGTTGGGATTGACATCATTGTCACAGTTGTCACAAAGATCACCCAAACCGTCGCTGTCACGATCGATCTGAGCGGGGTTGAAGACGAAGGGGCAATTATCGTCAGGGCACTCGTTTTCCGGATGGCCGGGGTCGCCATAACCATCATTGTCGGAATCTACGCAAATTTGAGCAACCAGATCCAGTATGGTGAGGAAGACATCAATGCCCCCGATGGTGGTATCGTACATGGCATCCTTGACCGGGAAATTCGGAGAGTCAGTATACCCCGTCACGCAGGCATCGCCCTCATCGCTGGCGGTTATCCCGTAGCCGTAATCAAAGCCATTACCGCCCAGATAGGTGCTATAAACCATGGAATCGCCGGGAGTGAAAAGGCAGACAACAAAGACGTCATTATTACCGTTGAAAAGGGGGTCGTAGGCGTTCACTACCGGGAAATCATAGGAGATGGTGTTACCGAACACGAAAATGTGGCCATTTGGATCCACGGCCACCGCGGCGCCAAAATCGTCTAGCCCGCCGCCAATATAAGTGCTGAAATTGAGAGAGCCACCGCTGGAGGAAAAGCTGGATACAAAAGCGTCATTGCCGAGGTTGAAAGTCGGATCCCAGGCTTGCTGCGTCGGGAAATCGGCAGAACGTGTAAACCCCGTTATGAAAACATCGCAGGAGGCGTTCAGGGTCAGATCCAGGCCGGCATCGTTGCCGCTGCCACCGAGAAAAGTGCTGAAAACCAGCGAGGAAGCGTCGGCGGATATCCTGGTTACAAAAGCGTCTCCGAACTCGTCCCCGCCGGCGAAAGTGGCGTCGTATGCGCTTTCCAGGGGAAAGTCACTGGAGAGTGTATAGCCCGTGACCACGGCGTCGCCGGTTGCCGTGACAGCCACCGCCAGGCAATTTTCGATGTCCGTTCCGCCGAGGTAAGTACCTGCATCCAGGGCGTCGCCGTCCGAATTGAGAACAGCCAGATAACCGTCCAGGCTACCGTCGAGACTGTTGTCAAATGATGCCCCGGTAAAGCCCAGATCAGCGGAATTGGTGTTCCCAGTGACAAACATCCGGTGGTTGGTGTCAATATCGATCGAGGCGCCGTATTCAATGCCACTGCCACCAAAATAGGTGGAGAGTCGCAATGTATCTCCGGTAGGACAGAGCTTGAATACGACGGCGTCGCGAGATCCCGCGAGGTTCGTCTGGAGAGCATTTGCGGTGGGAAAGTCGGTGGACTGGGTCGATCCGCAAACGTAGACGGAACCGGAGTCGTCGACAGCAATTGAATAGGCGTGATCGACCTCGGTAGCGCCCCCGATATAGGTGCTGTAATCTACGGTCTGTCCCGTTGCGGAAATCCGGCTCACAAAGATATCGTAACCGGCCTGGCCGCCGCCGTTATAGGTGCCGTCGAAGGCCGATTCGACCGGAAAATCAGACGACGTGGTGTAGCCGGTAATATACAGATTGCTATCGGTATCTCGGGCCAGATCACGGGCATAGTCACTTCCGGTGCCGCCAAAGAGAGTGCTGAAGCCAAGTACGGGGTCAATGATAAGTGGCAGGTCGGGGTTATACCCGTCTTCAAATGAGAACCCAAAGGAATTGTCGTTAAACAGTTCGAATTCTCCAACCACTGGAATCATCTGGTCGCCATCGACTTGATAACTGACCGGCTTGTTCTCGACAATCACACCCAAATCAGTCTCAATCACCAGATCGCCATTGGAATTGACAGACATAGCGAGAATGCCATCGTATTGCACCCGGATCAACGCGGCGTCGGCACCGGGGCTGACCACGAAGTCGTATTCCATGTGGGCGTCATTGCCGAAGTACCGCAGGTCAATCCCCGGATAGATGTCGGAGTATCTCACGTCGGTGAAGCTGGGGACATTTGTCTCCCATTTCATCGGGTCATTGCCAATGAAATAATTGTGCTGTTTGTTGGAAATCCGTCCGGGCATGGTCATAGGCTCGGGATTTGAACCGGTGAAGGTAACACGTACGAAAAGGAACTCAATGCTGTCAGGAGTCGAGGAAGGCTGAAAACCATACTCAGTCAGAAAGTTACCCTCCGATGGAGGCTGGATATATCTTGTGAACTGATAAACAACACCTTTGCTGGTGAGCCAGATGGCCGCTCCACCGGCATCGGCACGGTAATCGACTATGTCAGAGTATTGTCCCCGGTTGGGGATGAAGTCTAGTTCGGCGATGTCAATCGGTTGGATTCTGATGGGATTCAGTTCAGTGGCGGACGGGCCGAGATGTTGGTCTGACAATGATGGTGCAACTAGTGCAGCAATGACGATAATCAACGCAAGAAATGCACCTGCGTTGGACGGCGCTCGGTGTGTCACTCAGTTCTCCGAATGCGGATTTTGTTGTACTCGGTCTGGGCGAAGTCCTCGATAACCCTAATACTACGCAAGGTAACTATATATATAAATAAAACTCAGACCCCGCGTTTTGTCAAGGTAAATCAGGGTATCACAGCTTCATCCGCTTTCTTGTTATGTCGTCACTTCAGGCATTCGGTTGAGTCTTGACCGTCAGAATCCTAATTGTATCAGGGAGATGTTCCGCATCGCCATTGAGATCAAACGGCTACCGGATGGGTAGTGTTTATCCTTAACGGGCGACGCGCTTGACAGAGCTTCACGACTTTCATATTTTGGCATCGTTTTCTATAATCATGGGTATAAGTATTCTAAATTCGATATTTCTATAGATGATACATTGAAGAGGTTTTCAAGGTATGGCGAACAGTGAATTAAAACCGATGATAGAGGCCAGGGGGCTGAGCAAGTACTATGGCTCCTTTGTCGCTATTGAGGACGTTACCTTCTCAATCCCTGAAGGCCAGGTCGTGGCGTTTCTCGGTCCCAATGGAGCGGGCAAATCCACAACGATGAAAATTCTCAGCGGATTTCTTTCGGCCAGTGAGGGGACTGCCTTCATCGCCGGGCTCAATGTGACCGGAGACAGACTGGAAGCCTCGCAGAAACTGGGGTATCTTCCCGAAGATGGGCCCCTCTATAACGGGATGACCCCGAAGGAATTACTTCGATTCTTCGGGCAGGCTCGTGGTATCGATGGCCGGGCGCTGTCTGAGCGCATCGATTCGGTGGTAGACCAGTGCGCTCTCCGTGAGGTGCTGGAGAAGCCTATCGGCAAGCTCTCGCGGGGGTACCGCCAGAGAGTCGGCCTGGCCCAGGCACTTCTTCATGACCCGGAAGTGCTCATTATGGATGAGCCCACGGCGGGTCTCGACCCCAACCAAATCAGGGATTTCAGGGCCAATATCATGAAGCTGGGGAAATCAAAGACAATTCTGATCTCGACTCACATTTTGCAGGAGGCAAAAGCGGTTGCCGACCGGCTGCTGCTGATTCACAATGGCAAAATGGTTTTCGACGGTCAGCCGTCGGAACTGGGAAACGAGGCCAGCATCGAGGAGAATTTCTATCGGCTGACAGATTACGGCCGGACCGATGGCAATCCTGTTAAAACGGGAGGTAGCCATGAGACTGAATAAACGGTTTATTTGGGTACTGTCAAAGAGAGATCTGCGGCAATACTTCTCGAGTCCGACCGGTTATGTATTTATCACACTCTTTATCTTCCTGAGCGCTGCCGCCGCCTTCTGGCAAACCGGTTTCTTCAGGAACAACCTGGCTAATCTCGAACAACTGAATGGTTTCTTCCCGTTTTTGCTGGTGTTTTTCGTACCGGCTCTGACCATGGGGGTCTGGGCTGACGAGCGCAAGCAAGGGACCGATGAACTTCTGCTAACGCTGCCGGCCACCGATCTGGAAATCGCGATGGGTAAGTACCTGGCTGTGGTTGGCATTTACACGGTATCACTGGTGCTGTCACTTAGCCACGTCATTGTCCTGTTCTGGCTTGGCAGTCCGGATATCGGCCTGATGTTTGCCAATTACCTGGGGTACTTTCTCATCGGTGCCGCCTTGTTGGCGGTGGGTATGCTGGCGTCGCTTCTGACAGCCAACGCGACCATCGCCTTTATCCTTGGAGCAGTTTTGTGCGCCGCTTTCGTTTTTGTCTCATCCACGCAGTGGGTGGTGAGCGAAGCCTGGCAGAGATTCCTCTCGCCATTTGGGGTGTTCCGATATTTTAGTGATTTCTCGCGCGGGGTGATCAGTTTTTCCGGTGTCCTCTATTTCCTGTCTGTAGCCGGCATTATGCTGTATCTCAACGTAATCCTAATGGGCCGTCGTCACTGGCCGACAGCCGGCGGGGTCCGATTCGGATTGCATCAACTTGTGCGTGCGGTGGCCGTAATCGTGGCCGTTATCAGCCTGAACACTATTCTCGGGCGCGCCAGTATGCGCCTCGATGCCACGGCCGAACAATTGTATTCTCTTTCGGCCGAGACCGAGCGGCTTATTGATGAAATTGCCGATGACCGCCCGGTACTGGTGCAGGCCTTCATCAGTCCGGAGGTGTCTCAGGAATATGTTGAGACACGATCCAACCTGATCGGTAAGCTTCAGGAAATGGAGGCTATCTCAGGTGGAAAGGTTCAGGTGCTTTTCCATGAAACGGAGCTTTACTCCGAAGCGGCCCGCGATGCCCGGGAAAAATTCGGTATTCGACCGCGGCAGACGCTCAGCACCGGTACGGCGCGGCGGTCGGTGGCCCAGAC
The DNA here is from genome assembly GCA_030619085.1 of Candidatus Zixiibacteriota bacterium. Lineage (GTDB taxonomy): Bacteria > Zixibacteria > MSB-5A5 > GN15 > FEB-12 > JAUXCD01. The sequence goes on along the minus strand of JAUXCD010000125.1, from coordinate 1,971 downwards.
ATTTATGGGCGTAGCTTTTACCAGTGGGGCGAATGAAGAGGTTGTCCCGTTCTTTGACCGCGGCCTGCCGGTGGAATATGAGCTTGTCCGTAGTATCCGAGTGGCTGCCAAATCCGTGCGCAGCCGTATAGGGGTGTTGAAGAGCGAAGCCAGGATATTCGGCGGCTTCGATTTCCAGAGCATGAACGCCACCCCGCCCTGGTCGGTGGTGATGGAGTTGCGCAAGCAGTATGACGTTGTGCAGGTTTCGGCCACGGCGCCGATCACCGAGCAACTCGATGGGTTGCTGGTCATTATGCCTTCGTCGCTATCCCAGGAAGAGATGGACAATCTCCAGGAATATATTCTGGCCGGCCATCCGACTCTTATGCTGATGGATCCGGTTCCGGTGTTTGACCTGGGGCTGTCACCCGTTATCCCCAGCGTCCAACCGAATCCCATGATGGGGAACCAGACGTCGGCCAGGAATAAGGGGGATATCCTCAAATTCATGTCATCAATCGGGGTGGCCTGGAATCCGGGTCAGGTAATCTGGGATGCCTACAACCCTCATCCGGATTTCACGCAAATGCCACCCGAGGTGGTTTTCCTGGGAAAAAGCAGCGACAATGATGAAGCGTTCAACCAGCTCAACCAGGCGAGTGCGGGCCTGCAGGAAATGGTGATGCTGTATGGTGGCCACTTCCGTAAGGCTCCCAATGCTCGGTCGGATTTTCTGCCTCTGGTAAAGACCGGACTGATATCCGGCGCGCTCAATTGGAACCAGGTGGTGCAACGAGGGTATTTCGGTTACGGTTTCCAGTTGAATAGAAATCCCCGGCGAATGCCTACGGGCGAGAAATATGTCCCGGCGGCGCGAATCTGGGGCGCCGCCCCGGAGGTGGCCCCCGAAGGTGCCACTAACGAAGCGAAGTCGGTCAATTTGGTTGTTATTGCCGACGTTGATTTTGTCGGCGAACAGTTCTTCCAGTTGCGCCAGCGCGGTATTGAGGGGCTGAATTTCGACAACATCACATTCTTTCTGAACTGCATGGACATTCTGGTCGAGGACTATTCCTTTATCGATCTACGAAAAAAGCGCGTCAAACATCGAACGCTGGAGACGGTCGAAGCCCAAACCCAGGAGTTCGTGGAGAAGCGCATTCGTGAAGAACGAGACGCCGAGAGCGAGGCCCAGCAGGCGCTCACCGAAGCGCAGACCCGCCTGAATGACCGGGTGGCTGAGGTTCGCGCCCGCGAGGATCTTGACGACCAGACCAAGCAGATCATGGCCAAGAACCTGCAGGAGGTCGAGAACCGTCGGTTTGAGGCCATGAAAGCAAGCATCGAGGTTCAAAAGGAAGCCAAGATTGAAGCCAGTAGGGAAAAGATGGAAGAAGAGATTCGCACGATTCAAAGCCGAATCAAATCGCTGGCAGTACTGTTACCACCGATTCCGATCTTTGTCATCGGTGTGGTGATATTCATTCGCCGCCGTCAGCGTGAGCGGGAAGGTACACTGATTGCAAGAAGGTTGAGGAGTTAACCATGAGCGAAACCAAAAAGACCATATACTTTGCGGCGGCCGCGGTGGTTCTGGCGCTGGTGGCGTTCATCATGGCTCCCCAGCGGCTGACCCCGGACGCTTTTCTGGATCAGGGGGAGGCCTTTTTCCCGGAGTTTACCGACCCCAATGAAGCTACCACCTTAGAGGTCGTAACTTACGATGAATCAACGGGTTCAGCCGTGCCGTTTAAAGTAACATTCGAGGGCGGCCGATGGACCATTCCGTCACACCACAATTATCCGGCCGACGCCAAAGACCGATTGGCTAAGAGCGCGGCCTCGGTGATCGACCTGAAGAAAGATGATTTCCGATCTGACAATGTCAGTGATCATGAGGCCTGCGGTGTGCTCGATCCGCTGGATGAAACCGCCGGTATGACCGGCCGTGGCCAGCGCATCACGATAAAAGGGGAGGGTGGCAAGCTG
>JAUXCD010000053.1 GCA_030619085.1 Candidatus Zixiibacteriota bacterium | reverse complement strand
GGTTCGGATGGTAGCCATCGTAGTCGTATCCCTGATCGCGGCGGTAGCAGTAGGCGGACTGGCCGGCACCGTCCGCTTCCCAGCGGATTTCGACCGGAACATACTGGTCATCGTTCAGTGAAGTACTCAGGAATTCCCACCCCATTCCCAGACCGCCGAAAAAGCCGGAGCCGCCCCAGTTGTAGCCGGTCAGGGAGCGCGTACCAGGGTCAGGTCCCCATTCCCAGTAATTGACAATGGGTGATTCCACGCTCACCGTGACACGCATACCATCGATTATAATCTCCGGTTGAGTAAGAGGCAAGAACCCCCCGAGCGTGAGATTGTGAAACTCCCAGTTGGCGGTGGTCGGCGTGGCCAGACCAAGCGTTACCACCATGTAGTCATAACCGGTCAGGGCCTCCGGGTCAACCACATGAACGCTGACATTCACCCTTGATCCTCCGTGCTCCTGCACATTTATCTCTGTAGATCCCCACAGGCTGTCCTCGCCATCCTCATCGACCGCCCAGATGCGCTGTTGCACCTCCACGCCGAGCGGCTGGGTATCACCCGAGTTATTGGTGTGCAGAGAAGGGTCGGCATCGTTAAAAACTGTCCATAGCATCTGGTCGCCCAGCATAGCCGGCCGCCCGGCGCCATCGACCGGCGCCCCCTGACTGACCGGCCAGTCCAGGTAATCCTGGTTGGGGTTGGACTCCAAGCTGTCAGCATACAGCTTGTAAACGCGATAGTCCGGATTTTCGAAAGCATCCGGTTGGTAGGACCCCCCGGCGGTCATAGGGCCCGGACCGTACTCATGGGAATACTCTGCTACAGTTACCCTTGTTTCCGCATTCACTATGCCACCGATCCAAAGCCCGGATGAATACATGACAGTCCTGTTGAGTGAACCGTCCTCGATAGACTCAACCGAAACATACGGATAGTACAGACCGTCGACTTTGCCGAGTAACACCCAGTAGTCCTTGGCGAACGCCCCGACATTGGTGGTAAACATCAGCAGTTTGTTCGCATTGATATACTCAGTGACATCCAGAACCCTTGTTTGTGCTGCTTGGCTATCCTTAGCCGCGCCCGGTGGCGGTGCGGCGTAAGCGGCCAGGACAAACAGTAGCATCCCCGCCAGAACGGGGATTAAGTAACGTTTCTGCATGATACAATTCCTCCGCAATCATTACCTCGAATCATCGGAGGAAACTAAGGAGAAAGGAAACATGAAAGATCCGAGCTCACGTTATAACTACCCCCGGAGTGAATCGGAAATCGCTCCGAGGGATGAATAGCCTTTACTGTCAGTCGCATTCGGGCGGCGGCGGACCACCCCTGAACATGAAATCAACAAGATACACCAGGTCGGCGATATCAATGCTGCCATTTGCGTCAACGTCGGCCTCCTCCGCGCAGATTGCCGGAGCGCCGCCGAGGAAGATATAATTTACCAGATAAACCACGTCCGATATATCTACCGGCATCGCGCCGTCGGAGTGATTCATGTCCCCCCGGGCCAGACAGCAACCGGTATATTCTGTCGTTTTCAGCAGCAATAACGAGTATTCATCAGCGACATAAACTATCGAGTCCCGTACGGTGACATCATCCGCTGAGCCGGGCGTATCATATTCGCCGACTATAAAGGGATCGGTGGGATCGCTGACGTCAAGTATCTTCAGTCCGTCTCGCTGCACAGCCACGTAGGCCAGGTCGCCCTGAACCGATATGCCGCTCGCATAGCCGATATCTGCCTGTCCGATAAGAGCCGGATTGACTGCATCGGCCATATTGATCACGTTCAGACCCCACCCGACCAGATAAAGCAGACTGTCCCGCGCAAAGACATCGATACCATCCCAGTACCCGGCCAGCCACACGGGATTGGTGGGATCAGATATATCCAGAATCCGAAGAAAGGCCATGTACTCGCTGGTTTCGCAGGTAACAAACGCCAGTGTATCGAGAACAAATACCCCCAGCATATAATAGCCGCCGTGATCATACACGCCGACCTCGGTCGGGTGCTCCGCATTGCTGACATCCACAACGTAGAATGTCTCACCGGCAGCGACATAGGCGTAATCGCCCTGCACATATACACCGGACATGTAAGCCTCAGGCATAAAGCTGCCGACTACTGCCGGGCTGCTCGGGATTGACAAATCGAATATCTTCAGGCCGCCCGCACCGAATACCACGTAGGCGAGATTGCCCGATGCACACACATCCATCGCAGAAGAGCCGGTGTCGTCGTAAGTGCCCAGATGGACCGGGTCAGTCGGATCGCTGATGTCGGCGACGTGGAAGTCACCCCACCCGTGCGTGGCGCAGGCGAGATTACCGGTTACGCTTACCCTGCTTGCGCCCACCGACCCACCGTACGTGTCCGGCAATGACGGTGCAGTCGGATCCGCGACATCGATCATGTGCAGGCCGTTTCCCCCGGCGGCTACATAGGCGGTAGTCTCATCGACCACAACCGCCGTCGGGCCATAGCCCAGGCCGGAGCGACTTCCAATCTCAACCGGGTTGGCCGGATTAGCGGCGTTGAAGACATGTAGTCCGGTGCGAAGCTCAACGGTGTAAATCAGGGTGTCCTGCACGAACAGGCCGTCAACATTGATGCTGTTGTCACCGACCAGAACCGGTAGGGCTGGGTTGGAGACATCTATAATCAGCAAACCGCCCCAGTCATCCGCCACGTAAGCCAGGTTCCCCTGTACCACAACATCATAGGCATAAGCCGGAGTGTCATAAAAACCCATGTAAAGGGGCACCGACGGCACACTGACATTGAATATTTGAAGGCCGCCGAAGAAATTCGCCGCTATGTACGCGATATGATCTTGCACCGCTACGGCCATAGACTGGTGCTCAACATCCTGCTGATAAATCTTCGTCGGTGCCACCGGATTGCTGACATCGATAATATGCAAACCACTGTCGCCATCGGCCACATAAGCCACGCTGCCATCGACAAAAACATCACGGGCATATCCGGGAGTGTCATAGGTTCCCATTGTGACCGGCTGCGACGGATCGCTGACATCAATTATCACCAGACCGGCCGTGCCATCGGCCAGATAAGCTGTCGAGCTACTTATGAAAACTCCCTGCCCGCCGCCGTTGTGGTAAACCAACGAAACCAGAATCGGCTCGGTCGGGTCGGAGATGTCAACTATTTGCAGTCCGTTGACATAAGCGCAATAGGCCAGATTATCCTCGATCTTGACATCATTGACTTGCGTCCACAAGCAGCTACCGGCGTATTCCATCTGTGTGCCGGCCAAAGCGGCGGATGCAACCATGACCGTTAGCGTAACCAGAATTGGAAAACGGAACCTTGACATGATTCCTCCGAATTTGACAGAGGCACCGAGCGCCTTATTTATATAATTGTCCGATTATGATAAACTATTCAGGATTTCTGCTGTAAGTGGCGCCCCGGCGGAATTGCGCGTTGACCATAATCGGCTGCCGCTATTTGAGACAAATGAACTATTTCGAAGAGGACTGGAAGCCACTATGTATGAAAACAAGATACCTTTGATACCATATTCTGTCAAGATGTTTAGGTAGGCAAGTCAACCGAAGCCACTACTCAGCACTTAGATTCGCCTGAGAGGTAGCATCAAAGTAAAGAAGGCTCTGCCTCTCGACTGAGAATTTGACCGGTTCGCCCTCCCCAAACGGCGTGGCACACTGAGAGACGGTGAGCCGGTTATCTTTGTAATCGAGTTCGATAACATAACCGTCGCCCATATACTCACTTGACACTACCCTGGCGGCGTAGTGCCCGGCAGAGGATATCTCTATCGATTCGGGGCGAACACCCATGAGAACATTTTCGATCTTTCCGTCCAGAAGCACTCTCGGCACCGGCAGGCCAAACGGAAGAAGCATCCCATCGTACATCCGGGCCGTTACGACGTTGATTTTGGGATGCCCCAGGAAGTTCGCCACAAACAAGCTGGCCGGCCTCCGGTATAGATCCTGCGGACTGCCCATCTGAACGATTCGGCCTTCGTTGAGCAGGGCGATGCGGTCGCCCATAGTGAGCGCTTCCGCCTGGTCGTGGGTGACATGAACGGTGGTGACGCCGAGTTGTTTCTGAATACGGACAATCTCGCGTCGCATTCGTCCCCGCAGGTCGGCATCAAGATTGGACAATGGTTCATCAAGCAAAAACAAATCGGGTTTGCGGATGATAGCTCTTCCCAACGCGACACGTTGCCGCTGTCCGCCCGAGAGTTGACCCGGTTTGTCCTGCAGCTTTTCACTCAGGCCAAGCATCCGGGCCGCCTGTTCAACACGGTCGGCTATCTCGGCCTTGCCGACACCGGCCACTTTCAACGGGAAGGCCAGATTCTTTGCCACCGACATATGCGGATAGAGGGAATAGTTCTGAAAAACCATAGCTACATTGCGATCGCGCGCGCTCAGATGGTCCACCCGCCGCGGACCAATATATATCTCGCCGCTGTCCGCTTCTTCCAACCCGGCGATAAGACGCAGACAGGTCGACTTGCCGCATCCGGACGGTCCCAGAAGCACCAGCAGTTCACCGTCGCTCATCTCCAGGGAGATATTCTTCAACACTTCGGTCGGTCCAAATGACTTGGACAGATCTTTCAGAATCAACTCCGGCATCTATGCGATTCCCTCGACCGCGCCCCCGGCTATCTGGAAACGGCGGCTGTTTTCTTTCATCCGACTCGGAGGCTCCACGGCAGTAGTTAAAAACAATTGGCCAAAACCGCCAAAAGCATCGATCAGACCGTGGATCCGTTTCTCGTCGAGTTCAGCGAATATCTCATCAAGCAGAAGAATCGGTTCGGACTCTCGTTTCTCTTTCAGTATCTGGTAAACGGCGAGCTTCAGCGCTATCGCACCGGTGCGCCATTCTCCCTGCGAGGCATGCTGTCGCGCCGGAAGACCCTCGATCTCAAAATGAATATCATCGCGGTGTGGACCCACCAGCGATGTATGCATCACCTGTTCTCGGTGTCGCGAATCGGACAGGCGACGCTCGAAGCGTTGCTGTAGTCCTTCCGGGCTGCGATCTTCCTCAAGGCCGCCGATCGACGGCTGGTAGGTAAGATTCAGATTCCCGCCGCCGGAAATTTCACGGTAGAATTCTCTCGTCAGTGAAGCGACCTCGTCCAGGAAGGTTATACGGTTACTCATTATCCGGCAGCCGTAGGTGACCAGCAAGGCATTGAACGGACCGGGGTCCATTTCGTTTTTGAGAGCCGCGTTCTTTTGACTGAGAACTTTCTGATAATTGCTCAGATCGTCAAGGTACTTCCGGGAGATTTGCGACAGGTAAATGTCTACAAAACCACGCCTGGTCGATGGTGCGCCCGAGAGAATAGCACTGTCTTCGGGGCCGGCCGAGACGACGCAGAAGATTTCATAAAGTTCCTGAATGCGCGATGTTACTTTATCAATCGTAATCTTCTTGCGTTCCGATCGCTGATATGCCACCGCCACCTCGATACTCTTGTTGTCGGTGATAATTTCTCCCTCTATTCGGTAAACATCGCATTCTGACCGCACCATGTAGTTGTCAGAAGCGCCGCGATGCGATCGACCCAGCAGTAGCACGAAGATTGCCTCTAATAGATTAGTTTTCCCTGAGCCGTTATCGCCAAAGAGTATATTTATGCCCCTCAAAAATTCAAAACGCTGCGTTGTGATATTTCGGAAGTTAGTAACGGTCAGCGACGATATATGCATTGGTTATAAAAAATGGCAGATGTCAGCATCTGCCATTTAAGCCTGAATAAATTCTATCTACTCCGCCAGTCTCAACGGCATAATTAGACAGAGATAGTCATCTTTGGGCGTCTCCGGGCTATAGATAACTCCGGCCGAGACCTGCGATGACAGTTCCATCACAACCTCATTGCTGTCAATTTTGCTGAGGATATCCGCGACATAAATGGCGTTGTAACCCATCTCGATTGCTTCGCCACCGTAATCGCATTCCAATACTTCCTTACCCTCACCACCGACGTCAGCATTCGTGGTCGACAGTGTGAGGTTGTTTTCCTTCAAAGAGAACTTCACCTGATGCGTGAGTGTGTTGGAGAGAATTGACACGCGGCGGACGGCACCCGCGAGATCCTCTTTGGAAATAGTCAGCTTCTTATCATTGTCGCTGGGGATGACTTGGTCAAAATTGGGGTAGGGGCCCTCGATAAGGCGCGATGTCAGGACAATATCACCGAGATTGAAAATGATGTTGTTCTCACCAAAAATAATACCGATCTCCTGATTTTCCTGTCCCATCAACTTTGGAATGAGATTTAGAACTTTTGGAGGGATAATCACATCTTCGTACATCCCCTTGAGCTTCGTATTTTCAACCGCCATCTTAGCCAACCGGTGACCATCGGTGGCGACCATCTGCATACGATCGCCCTTGGTCTGCCACAAAACACCGTTGAGCGCCGGGCGGGTATCATCATCAGAACAGGCAAATGTGGTCTTTTTGATCATAGCCACCAGGTTATCACCGGATATTTTGATTTCCTTTTTTGTATTTACGGCTGGTAGTTTTGGGAAATCATCGGGTGCCACGCTGGCAATTTTGTACAAGCCGTTAGGAATCTTGATTTCCACGCGCGATGCCGTGGCCTCGAATGACACCTCTGATTCGGGAAGTTCCTTTATAATATCGAATAGAATCCTGGCGGGTAGCGAAGTAGCTCCCTTCTTGCTCACATTGCAGTCGAAAGAAGTCGTTATCGAAATATCAAGATCAGTCGCTGATATCTTGAGTTTGTTATCCAGTGCTTCCACCAGAACATTCGTGAGAATAGGCAACGTCGATTTCGTCGGTACAACTTGAAGGATGTACTGCAGGTAACCAGCGAGCTTCGATTTCGGTAGACTGAATCTCATGAAAGGTATCTCCTGAAAACTGTTCTCCACAGATTATTCTTTATTACTCTTCGTAAATATAATCTGAGTAGTAATATTAATGCTTGTTGAAATGTTAATAAAGTTTTTTATTTGGTCTCAATAAAAGGTTAACGCCTATATTATAACAACTTAACATATCGAGCCACACAAAAAGTAGTCCCCACTGCTGTTTACCGAGTGCTGATATTTGGCTATCTTGTCCACGGAAAAATCTATTCTGAGCAATCAACATTTTTTCCATACAGTTAATCACAGGTTGTCAATACAGCAAAGCCGCTGTTATTTGGTCGATTTTTTCCCGGAAAGTCGAGTCTGTTGATATCTTACTGGAGACAAGATTGCAGGAATGAATTACAGTCGAGTGATCCCTTCCGCCAAAAGCCTCGCCAATTACTTTTAGAGAATTATTGGTCAGTGACCGTGACAGGTACATCGCTACCTGACGGGCCAGCACGATATTCGATGTCTTCTTCTTGGCTGTCATCATTTCCCGCTCGATGCTGAAATGTTCGCAGGTTTTCTTCTGAATAGCGTCGATAGTCAGTTCTCGCTTGGGCGATGACATAGTATCGGAAAGTACCCGCTTGGCCGTCTCCAGATCAACCGGTATCTTCTTCAGCGATGCATAAGCCAGGAGCCGAATAAGAGCGCCTTCCAGTTCCCGCACGTTGGTCGTGATGCGGTCAGCGATAAATGTGACAACATTTTCCGGCAGGTTCATGCCTTCGGTTGCGAGTTTCTTATACAGAATGGCCGTGCGGGATTCCAGGTCGGGCGCCTGAAGGTCCGTTACCAGACCACAGGAGAAACGCGATAGGAGACGCTCTTCCAGACCCTTGATTTCTCTGGGCGGCCGATCCGACGATAGAATGATCTGCTTGCCGAGATGATACAGAGTGTTGAAAGTGTGAAAGAACTGTTCCTGGGTGGATTCCTTACCGGTGAAGAACTGAATGTCATCGATTATCAAAACATCCACATCGCGGTAGACGCGGGTGAAGTCGGCAATCGAACCGTCGGAAATGGACGTGATAAAATCAGAAGTAAATTTCTCACTGGTGGCATACATTACGCGCTTGTCGGCGTACAACTCCAGAATGCGGTTACCGACCGCCTGCACAATATGCGTCTTACCCAGACCGGTGCCGCCGTATATTAACAGCGGATTGTATTGCGTCATACCCGGTGCTTCCGCGACCGCGAGCGACGCTGCATGAGCGAACTGGTTGAAATCACCAACAACGAGTGATTCATAGCGGTATTTCTCATTAAGGTTGTGCTGGTACGGTGCCCGGGGTCTCACCGTCTGGGCCGCGGTCCTGCGATGGTTGTACAAATCCAGCGATGCCTGCTTCTCCAGTTCGTTGGAATTGGTGACGACATACTGAATACTGTACTTCCGCCCGAGCACTTCAAGTAACGCCTCATCAATGAGATCACTAAAGTGGCCGTCGATCCAGTCGGCCACAAATTGATTCGGTACCGCTACCTCGAAATCTCCATTTCCCCCAGGTCTGCCCTTCGTCGGCTTCAGCCAGGTGCTGAATGACTGCTCTTTCATGCGTCTCGACATGTAATGGAGACAGTCATTCCAAGCCTGCGAGTTCAGTGCGTTTTCCTGCAATTGATTTTTACCCCTCAGTAATTTATCAACATTATTCGAGATTTGAAAGCCCCAGTTGTACAACAGCTTGCTGTTATTCGAGTGACGCGTGGTGGGATTTATCCACACACTCGTCAACAATACTTGTCTATTTCCGGTAATCTAAAGTGGTAGAATATATAGTTTTGGAAATTCAGCGGAAAACTTATCCACACCCTATTAACATTTTGGGACTCAACCACTTTCATGACTATAAATAGCAATGCCGTGACTGCCCGTCAAGGCGGTCACGGCAATAAAATCAATATTCTTTGAAGTGGTTGTATTCTATTTCGTTACACACACAACAAAAAGGGGTGTGGATAACTGTGATTGCGCTGCAGTTTCATTTTATATAACCGAAACGCTGAAGACAGTTTATTTCAAAAGGTTATCAAGGTCTCAGCCGTTCGATATTTGAGGCAATGGTGTTGAACAGTTCGATCTGTTCCGGTGAACCGTGTATGGAAACCGGCTTGCCGTTGTCAGCACCTTCGCGAAGCGTTTTCATTAACGGAATCTCGCCAAGAAAATTCGTGTTCAGGTTGGCGGCCAGTTGTTTACCGCCATCCTTACCGAAGATGTAGTCTCGGTCGTCCCCCGTCTGGTAATACGACATGTTTTCAATTACACCGATTACCTTCAGGTTGGTTTTTTCGGCCAGTCGTGCCACGCGGCCGGCGACATGGGTTGCTGTCTGCTGCGGTGTTGTCACTACCAGCAGTTCCGCGCTGGGGAGTGCCTGAGCAATCGTAAGAGTGACGTCGCCGGTGCCCGGAGGCAGATCGAGAAACAGGTAATCGAGGTCGCCCCACTTGACATCGGAGAGGAACTGATTTATAGCCTTGTGCAGAAGCGGTCCGCGCCAGATGACCGGTTCATCCTCGTTGACAAAGAAACCCATCGATATGACCGAAAGGTTGTCACCTTTCTTCAGTGGAATAATTTTATCATCTTCAACTATCGGTTCACCTTCCACACCCAGCATGCGGGGGACCGAAAAGCCATAGACGTCTGCATCGAGCACTCCGACTTTGTGCCCTCGGTGCGCCAGGGCTGCGGCCAGGTTGGTGGTCACGGTGGATTTGCCGACACCGCCCTTTCCGGAGGAAACAGCAATAAAGCGTTTGGCGAAGGTGAGAACGGCGGCCTGGCCAGGCATGGTGCCGTGGCCGAGCTTCTTTTTGAGTCGATCGCGCTGCTCGTCCGACATGACATCAAATTCCACCTTAACCGAATTGACCCCTTCGATAGACTTCACGCCTTCGGTGATATCCCGGGTGATCTTCTCTTTCATCGGGCAGCCCGAAGCCGTCAGGGTGATCCCCACCGTTACATCGCCTCCGTCAATGTCTATAAACTTCACCATTTCCAGTTCGGTAAATGGTTTCTTCAACTCGGGGTCTTCAATGCCGCCGAGAACGTGCAGGACAGCTTCCTTCGTAACCATATTAGCCTCTTATAGTATTAACTTATTATCCTTTGAGCGTTTGACGCGTCATCCGGATACTTTACCTTCTTGTTAATTGATTAACCGGCGACGGTACTGGAATGTTCACCGGAATCCATTATACGGTTTACAATATATGCAATTTGCGCCCCGGGGAAAGCCTCAAAAACATATAGCGGCTAAACAGCCGGCGGCTCACTCGGTGCCGCTTCCGGCTCAGGTGGTTGCTGCTTTTTGCCATGAAAGAAAATGACGTGAATCAGCAGAAAGGCCAGCGAGCAACTGATAGCCGAGTCGGCCAGGTTGAAGGTCCACCAGCGGTTAAGCTGGTAGCCGAAAATGTTCAGGTCGAAGAAATCCACATCGAGAAAATCAATTACCTGGCCCAGTCGGATGCGGTCAATGATATTTCCAACAGCGCCACCGGCAATAAAGGCCAGCGGGGTCGAGAGCATAGGGGTGTGGCGGTTAGCGTAGATGTAATACAGCAGGAAAAGGAGAACCAGCGACGATGAAAGCAGATAATAGGTGGATGGTCCGAAACTGGTGCCGAGTGCGCCACCCTCATTGAAGACCAGGGTCAGCATAAAGAAATTGCCAAGCACCTCGACCGACGGTTTATCGGATAAATATTGAACGGCCCAAAATTTCGTGAATTGGTCGACGGCTACGACCAGAACGATGATAATGAGAAGCCGGGCAAGAATCTTGTTGCTGCTACTTCCGTCCAGTTTTCTTTTCCTCTTCGGCTGATTTGCATTCAATACACAGGCGCGCGTGTGGCACTGCCTCCAGGCGGGCTTTGCTTATCTGGCGTTCGCAGAGGATGCATTTGCCGTAGCTTCCGTCGTTAATGCGGCGCAGAGCCTCGTCAACATGGTAGATAAGTCTCCCGGTCTTGGATGCAAACATGAAGGCCAGTTCGCGTTCCATGGCATCCGTCCCCTGGTCGGCCATGTGATAGGAGTATGAAGAGAGATCACCGGTGGACTCCTTGGTAGTGGTTCCCACGCGGTCTTTCATGATGTCACCCATGTTTTCGAGAAGTTCGTTCTTCTTTTTCAGGAGCAGCTTCTCATACTTTTTCAAATCGGACTTTCTCATAAGGCGCTCCGATTCTTATACTTTGGTGATCGCAATTGCAGTCTTTTCACCGTTTATGTTCAACTGCTGTACACCTTCAAGCTCACCACCGGCGATGAAATCAATCGCCTCGGCCAGCGTCTCGCGCTGGATGAACTCCTGATGCTTCCGGGCGGCCTTGAGCAGGCGTTCCGATGAACTCAGTTTCAGGCGGATATGGTCCGTAACCTCCAGTCCACTGGATTTACGGACGTTCTGTATCTTGTTGACCAACTCGCGGGCGATTCCTTCGTCGGCCAACTCCTCGGTGATTTCGGTCACCAAAGCGATTGAAACCGAACCGTCCGTTTCAACGGCGAACCCTTCCCGCTCCTGCCTTATCACCAGCACGTCCTCTTCACCGAGTACGATCCGGTGGCCGTCCACCTCAACCGGCAGCTTCCCGGAAGCCACAAACTCCTTGATGACATCACCGTCGGCAGCACCGACGTGGGCAGCTACCTCTTTGACGGTGTTACCCAACCTGGGACCGGCGGTCTTGAAGTTCAGTTTGGCTGAGTAGCAGACGTACTGATCGAGGTCGGAAGCTGGAGCAACCTCCTTAATGTTCAACTCTCCCTTGATGATGTCAAGGTAGTTGTTCAGTAATTCGTACTGCTTCGCCTTTACCCCCACCAGAAGTTGCGAAAGTGGTTGCCGCACTTTGATATTCTTGCGCGAACGGGCCGCCCGTCCGAGTGACACCACTTTTTCAACCAGGCCCATGCTCTCTTCCAGGGCGGTATCTATCTGGCTTTCGTCGGCTTTTGGGAAAGAGGTCATATGCACCGAAAGGGGCAGGCCGTGCTTCTGGCGGTTGGGTCCGGTCAGTTCGGTCCAGATCAGTTCGGTCATAAACGGCGCCACCGGCGCGGTCAGACGGCAGACTCCCGCCAGAACCCGGTAAAGAGTGAGGTAAGCACGCATCTTCGACGGATCGTCGGCTTTGGCCCAGAAACGCCGCCGATTGTTGCGTACGTACCAGTTGGATAATTCATCGATTACGAAATTTTGAATCGCGCGCACCGAAGGGGTGATGTCATAGTTGTCAAATAACTCGGTGACTTCCTTAACCAGGCTATGATAACGGGACATGATCCACAGATCGAATTGCCCCGGCGCGGAGGCCTTCCCCTCCAGGTAGGCATCGACCGTCAGCGACGCCGCTTCGGCCCGGTCCAGCACCTCGTCGATATTGGCGTAGATGCTGAAGAACGCATAAGTGTTACGCAGCGTGTCGAAATACTTGCGGACCACCTCGGACATACCGTCGATATCGAACCGGGTGGGCAGCCAGGGGTTGGAGGTCGACAGCAGATACCAGCGAAGCGGATCGGCGCCGTATTCGTCGAAGATGGCAAACGGCTCGACGACATTCCCTTTGTGCTTGGACATTTTCTTCCCCTCTTTGTCGAGGATGAATTCCAGCACCACCACGTTCTTAAACGGCGGCTTGTCGAAAAGCAGGGTGGAAATGGCCAGAAGGACATAAAACCAGCCACGGGTCTGGTCAACGCCCTCGGAAATGAAATCGGCCGGATATTTTATTTCAAATTCTTCTTTGTTCTCAAAAGGATAGTGCCATTGCGCGTACGGCATCGATCCCGAGTCAAACCAGACGTCGATCACCTCCGGCGTGCGGGTCATAGTGCCGCCGCACTCACACTTCAGCTTGACATCGTCCATCATCGGCTTGTGCAGGTCAACCTCGTCCGGCAAATCGATTGCTTCTTTGCGAAGCTGCTCGATGGACCCGACCGCCCGTTTCTTGTCACACTTGGGATCATCGCAGATCCAGATCGGCAACGGCGTGCCCCAGAATCGCTCGCGCGAGAGGGCCCAATCGACATTGTTCTCCAGCCAGTTGAGCATTCGGCCGGTGCGCATCTCGTCCGGCTGCCAGTTGATTTCATTGTTGTTTTTGATCAACTGATCACGGAACTGAGTCGTGCGAATGTACCAAGACTGCTGGGCGATATAAACCAGCGGTGAATCACACCGCCAGCAAAACGGGTAATTGTGCTCGTAAATCTCGGTTTTAAACAGTTTATTCGATGCTTTGAGATCCTCGATTATTACCGGGTCGGCATCCTTGATAAACATCCCGGCGTACTTGCCGGCGAATTCTTTGAAGATGCCGTTGGCCTCGATAGCCTGGAAAACCGGCAGACCGAACTGCTGGCCGGCCTCGTAGTCATCGGCGCCAAAACCGGGGGCGATATGCACAATACCGGTGCCGTCATCGAGCGTGACAAAATCGGCGTTGATGACAAAAAAGGCATTGTCTTTCTGGTCGGCGAAAGTGTCAAAGAGGGGTTCGAATTTCCGCTTGAAGAAATCACACCCCTTGTACTTTTTGATGATCTCTTTTGATTCACCGAATACGCTGGGGATCAACGCCTCGGCCAGGACCAGCTTCTGGCCCTCATGCTCAACCATCACGTAGTCGGCATCGGGTGACATGCACAGCGCGGCGTTCGATGGCAGCGTCCAGGGGGTGGTGGTCCAGACGAGATAGAAGAAGTCGTCATCGGCCGCTTTGAACTTGATAAATACTGAGGGGTCTTTGACCAGTTCATAGCCCTGGGCCACCTCGTGTGAAGACAGGCCGGTACCGCAACGCGGGCAGTAAGGGAGCGTCTTGTAACCTTTGTAAATAAGGTCGCGGTCGAAGAAGTTTTTCAAGATCCACCAGACCGTCTCGATATAATCATTGGTCAGCGTCACATACGCGTCTTTGAGGTCCAGCCAGTAGCCCATGCGGCGGGTGATATCATCCCACTCTTTAAGATATTTGAAGACCGATTCTCTGCATTTCTGGTTGAACTTGTCGATGCCGTACTCGATCACTTTTGCTTTGCTGTCGAGCTTGAGCTGCTTTTCGACTTCAATTTCAACCGGCAGACCGTGTGTATCCCAGCCGGCCTTTCGGTCAACGCGGAAGCCCTGCATGGTCTTGTAACGGCACATTAAGTCTTTGACAGCACGAGAGATAATATGATGAATCCCTGGTTTGCCGTTGGCCGTAGGCGGGCCTTCGTAAAAGACAAAATGCGGGCGGTTTTCAGCGGCCTGGAGCGACTTGTGGAAGACGTCGTT
>JAUXCD010000249.1 GCA_030619085.1 Candidatus Zixiibacteriota bacterium | reverse complement strand
CTGATTTTGCCGGAAAGTGGGTGGTGCTCTATTTCTATCCCAAAGACGACACTCCGGGTTGCACGGCCGAAGCGTGTGAATTTACCGACGGCATCAAGGCGTTTGAGAAACTGAACGCCACGGTCATCGGCGTCTCCCCCGATTCGCTGGCCAGCCACCGGAAATTCATCGCCAAACATAAACTGTCGATAACTCTGCTCAGTGACGCGGACCGCAAAGTCATGGACAAGTATGGCGCATACGGCACCAAGAAGATGTACGGCAAGGAGACGATGGGCGTTATTCGCAGCACCTTCGTTATTGACCCCAAAGGGAGAATCGCTCACTCGTGGACCAACGTCCGGGCGGCCGGGCACGCCGAGAAAGTGCGCGAGAAACTTAGCGAACTGGCCGCATGATATATAGTGGGAGAAGAAGATGCGTATCTTGATATCAGGAGCTTCCGGGCTGATCGGAACGGCGTTGATTGCGTCGTTCTCTAAAGCCAACCATGAAATAACCAAACTGACAAGACCGGGCCAACCGACCGGGCCTGACGCTATCGTCTGGGATCCATCCGCTGATACAATAGATCAGGCTCGCCTGGAGGAATTCGACGTTGTCGTGCATCTGGCCGGTGAGAATGTCGCCGGGGGCAGGTGGAGCCGGGCCAAAAAGGAACGCATTCGCAACAGTCGCGTGGATGGAACCTCACTCCTGGCCAACGGTCTTAAAGGTCTGAAGAAACCGCCGAAGGTATTCGTGATGGCCTCGGCTACCGGCTACTACGGCAGTCGCGGCGATGAAGAACTGCCGGAGTCGAGCGCGCCGGGAAGCGGTCTTCTGGCCGATGTCACCCGTGAGTGGGAAGCTGCGACTGATGTCCTGGCGAGTACGAGCACCAGGGTTGTGAAGCTGCGTATTGGTATAGTGCTGGCATCGAAAGGCGGCGCTTTGAGTAAGATGCTTCTCCCGTTCAAGCTGGGTCTGGGTGGAAAATTTGGCTCGGGCCGGCAGTACATGAGCTGGATCGCGATGGATGACCTGATCGGCATTATTCATCATGTCATCGCCAATGAATCCTTGTCCGGGCCGGTCAATGCCGTCTCCCCCATGCCGGTAACCAATCGCGAGTTTACCAAAACCCTCGGCCTAGTCCTGCGCCGACCGACGATAGCGGCGGTCCCTTCGTTTGTGCTCAGGCTGGCGGTCGGGGAAATGGCCGACGAGATGCTTCTGTTAAGCGCCCGAGTTATTCCGCAGAAATTGGCCGAATCCGGCTATGTGTTTTTGTACTCTGATTTGGAAAAAGCGCTCAGGTTTATCCTGGGCAGGTAGTGCTGAAAAATCACAGTCCCAAACATCACCGGGCCAATCAGTCGACCCCTTGCGCGGTCCGCCTGATAATCTCGTTTTGCAGATCAACACCCAGGTCAACGAAATAATCGCTGTATCCGGCCACCCTCACTATCAGGTCCCGGAACTTCTCCGGTGACTTCTGCGCCTTGCGCAAAGTCTCGGCGGTGACGACGTTGAACTGGATATGGTGGCCATCCATCTTGAAGTACGAGCGTATCAAATGGCCGAGTTTCTCCATACCGTCTTCATCGGCCAGCACCTGGGGTGTGAACTTCTGATTCAGCAGCGTGCCGCCGGTGCGAAGATGGTCAATCTTGCCCGCCGATTTTAGCACCGCCGTCGGACCCCGACGGTCCGCCCCCTGCACGGGTGAGATGCCTTCCGACAACGGTTCACCGGCCTTGCGGCCGTCCGGAAGAGCACCGGTCACTTTGCCGAAATAGACGTGACAGGTGGTGGGAAGAAGATTTATCCGAAAATGTCCACCCTTGGTATTGGGCCGCCCATCCACCGCTTGAAAGAAACTTTCGAATATGCGCCGCATGACATCGTCGGCGTAATCGTCATCGTTGCCGTACTTCGGCGTTTCTTTAAGCAGCGACTCGCGCAACGGCTCCGACTTGTCGAAATTGTCCTTCAGCGATTTGAGAAGCTGCCGCATGGTGACGGTCTTGTTATCGAAGACGTGGTACTTGATGGCTGTCAGTGAATCGGTGATGCTGCCCAACCCCACCCCCTGGATGTACGAGTTGTTGTAGCGCGCGCCACCGTCGTTGTAATCCTTCCCGGTCTTAATGCAGTCATCGATGAGCAGGGACAGAAAAGGCGCCGGAAGGTACTCCGCCCAGAGTCGTTCGATAATCAGGTTGCCCTTTATTTTGATATCGATAAAATGCCTGACCTGCGTCTCGAACGCCCGGTAGAGGTCATCGAAACTCGTAAACTCCTCCGGCTTGCCGCTTCGCACGCCAATCGTCTCACCGGAATTGGGGTCGATGCCGTTGTTCAGGGTCACTTCCAGAATCTTGGGAAGATTGAAATAACCGGTGAGAATATAGCTCTCCTTGCCGAAAGCGCCGGTCTCGACACATCCGCTCGACCCGCCGTCACGGGCATCCGTCAGAGATTTCCCCATTCGCAGTTGCTCCGAAACGATAGCCTCGGTGTTAAACAGCGAGGGTTGCCCGTAGCCGGTCTTGATTATCTTCAGCGCCCGCATCAGCAGTCGGTCGGGACTTTTCTTGCTGATCTGAACCATCGAGCTGGGCTGCAGCAAACGCATCTCTTCGACAACATCGAGAATCAGGTAGGTCAGGTCATTGGCGGCGTTTTCGCCGGTTGAGGTAACGCCGCCGAGATTTATCAGGCAGAAGTCGGTGTAGGTATTGCTCTCCTCGGCCGTCACACCCACCTTTGGCGGCGCGGGCTGGTTGTTGAAATTAACCCAGAACGCCTGAAGCAATTCCCGGGCGCGTTCTTCGGTCAGGGTGCCCTCGGCCAGTTCTTTGCGGTAAAACGGATAGAGATGCCGGTCCAGTCGTCCCGGGTTGAACGAATCCCAGGTGTTAAGCTCGGT
>JAUXCD010000081.1 GCA_030619085.1 Candidatus Zixiibacteriota bacterium | reverse complement strand
GTAAAATTGCGCGGCCACCTTGTAAGATTGTACAAACCAATTCCAAAGCAGTCGCATTTTTCTGGCGGAAAAGGTCTTAAGACCTGTTTCCTCGCCAGGCAAATACCCGTAATCGCAGATTATTTAACACTTGACTAAAATGTCGTTGTTACTAAATTCACAAGGTATTAGCGAAAGGAATGGACCACGTGACAACATCGAAAATAGTCATAGTAGGCGCCGGATTGATGGGTCAGGGCCTGGCCGAGGCGATTGCCACCGCGGGTACCGAAGTCACGCTGATTGACAGAACCACCAAGCTGGCGGAGCAGGGTATCAAGGGGATATCGGAATCCATAGACCGTGAAATCGAACGGTGGGGGCTGACGCAATCGGACAAGAGGGCCATTCTGGCCCGGATAAACTCGTCGTCGGACCTGTCGCAGGCGGCCGACGCTGAGATCGTTATTGAGGCCATCCCCGAAGACCTGGAGCGCAAGCGTTCCCTGTTTGCCAAACTGGACAGCATCTGTGACCCGGAGACGGTGTTTATCACCAATACGGCGACACTGTCCATTTCGGAGATCGGCGCCAGTACTGAGCGACCCGAGAAAATTATCGGGATGCACTTTCTCAACCCGGTGACGCGGATCCCGATAGTGGAGATCGTCAAAGGGCTGCGTACCCAAGACACCACGTTCGAAAAGGCGGTGCAAATTGCCGACGTTCTGGACAAGAAATGGATCACGGTCAACGAGTATCCCGGCTATGTGACAACACGAATTATCGTGCCCCTTCTCAACGAGGCGATGCACGTGCTGATGGAAGGCGTGGCGACGGCCGAGGATATCGACGAGGCGATGAAGTTGGGTTTTGGCTTCAATGTCGGGCCGTTAACGCTGGCCGATATGATGGGGCTGGACGTGGTGATGTCCTGGATGGAGAATCTGATTCGGGAGCTTTCTGAACACAAATATAACCCTTGTCCGCTGCTGCGGAAAATGGTTCGGGCCGGACATCTCGGCGTCAAAACCGGTCAGGGGTTCTTTTTCTATGACAAAGAGGGCAACAAGATTAACGGACACGCCAACACTCAAACAGATAAGCCCGGGGCAGTTAAATGAAAATTCTGGTTATAAACTGCGGATCATCATCGGTCAAGTACCAATTGATCGATACAGACAACGAAATAGCACTCGCCAAGGGTCTGGTTGCGCGAATCGGTATGTCGGCCTCGGTGCTGACTCACAAACCGCATGACCGGGACGAGATCAAGGTATCGGGAGAAATCCTCGATCACATCGTGGCCGTTGAGTATGTCATTTCTATCCTGCTGTCGGAGAATCACGGTGTTATCAAGGATCGCTCGGAAATTCAGGCGATTGGACACCGGGTTGTGCACGGCGGTGAGAAATTCACCAGCTCGGTGCTGATAACGCAGCCACTGATGTCGGAAATACGGAGTCTGATCGAACTGGCGCCGCTGCATAATCCCCACAATATCCGGGGTATCAACGCCTGTATGAAGACGCTGCCGGGGGTTCCCCAGGTGGCGGTGTTTGACACCGCTTTTCACTACCAGATGCCGCCCTATGCATACGTCTACGGCATCCCCTATGTGATGTACAAACGCTACGGCATCCGTCGCTACGGCTTCCACGGAACTTCGCACCAGTACGTAAGTGAGCGCGCGGCCTCGATGATGAACAAGCCTATGAAGGACTTGAGGATCATCACCTGCCACCTCGGCAACGGGGCCTCCATTGCTGCTGTTGACCATGGTGTTTCGGTGGATACCTCGATGGGGTTCACGCCGCTGGAAGGTTTGCTGATGGGCACGCGTTCGGGCGATCTGGACCCGGCTATCATACTGCATATCATGGCCCGCGAGGAACTGTCTTTGCATGAAGCCAACACCCTTCTGAACAAGCACAGCGGCCTGGCCGGTATCTCCGGGATTTCATCGGATATGCGGGAGATCACGGAATCGGCCGACGACGGCAACGCCAACGCCAAACTGGCGCTGGATATTTATTGCTACCGCCTGAAGAAATACATTGCCTCGTATGCGGCGGTCATGGGCGGTCTCGATGCGCTCGTATTCACGGCCGGCGTGGGCGAGAACTCGCCATTGGTGCGAAAGATGTCATGCGAGAAGTTGCAGTTCATCGGGGTGGATATCGACGACGCCAAGAACGAGCAGATCAAAGGCGTGGAATCAGATATCTCCACAGCGGATGCCAAGGTGCGGACGCTGGTGATTCCGACCAACGAAGAGCTGATGATTGCCCGTGACACCAAACGGATTGTAGACGAGCAGGCCAAGGCTTAAGCTGCTCTAATCGACTCTAACGGCCTCCGGTGGACACTCCATCGGAGGCTTTTTTATATCCGATGGATTGTGTCAGAGCCATCACTGGCCGGGCGTGGGTTCACGCTTGCGGACGATTACAAAGGCAATCAGGGCCACGACAAAAAAGATCAGCAGGGCCCAGGCCATGCCACCGAGCGTGTTGATGATTGTTCGGTAAATAGTCAGTCCCCAGTAATCGGCGGTCAGCTCCACTTTGGCGACACCTTCGGCCACCGGGCTGATGAACTCTTCCAGGCGCCGGATATTGACCCCCGAGGAAACGCCGATGACAAACAGTGCGAAGGTCAGGAATTTCCGCCACGACACGGAGATTTCATCGCCGATGATGCGGGCGAAGATTTTGTCGATAGGCTTACGGAAAAAGAAAACGACGATTGCGGCCACGCTGAGCGTGACCAGCAACGTAACGACTAACAGCAGCATAAATTCCATAGAAAACTCCTTGTTTAAGAGCAACAAGGATCCTGGTGCCAAGCCGGTCAATATAAAAAAGGGAAGGTGATACTGTCACCTTCCCTTGTTATCACAAAAGAGTCTGTTTATCGCATATTCTTGATGATTTGCGTAGCAAACTCTGAAGTACCGACTTTCCTGGCACCCTTCATCTGCCGGTGGAGATCATAAGTGACGGTCTTCTTCTGAATAGTCTTCTGAATAGCGTCACGAATCATATTCGCGGCTTTGCCCCAGCCAAGATACTCCAGCATCATGACCGCCGAGAGAATCAGCGAACCGGGGTTGATGACGTCTTTGTCGGCGTACTTGGGAGCGGTCCCGTGAGTAGCCTCGAACAGACCGATATAGTCACCGATATTGGCACCGGGAGCCATTCCCAGGCCACCGACCTGAGCGGCACAGGCATCGGACAGGTAGTCGCCGTTCAGATTCGGGGTCGCCAGAATGCTGTATTCATCGGGACGGGTCAGCACCTGCTGGAAGATGGAATCGGCAATGCGATCCTTTATGAGGATCTTGCCTTTGGGCATCTTGCCCTTGTACTTGGCCCACAGTTCGTCCTCAGTGACGATCTTGTTGCGGAATTCCTTGATGGCTACCTGGTAGCCCCAATCGCGGAAAGCGCCTTCGGTGTACTTCATGATATTACCCTTGTGAACCAGGGTAACGGACGGCAGCTTGCGGGCAATGGCATAGTTGATGGCCTTGCGCACCAGGCGCTTGGTACCGGTGACCGACATCGGCTTGATACCGATACCGGAATCGGACCGAATGCTGGTGCCCATATTCTTGTTGAGCCAGTTGATGACCTTCTTGACGTCCTTGGTGCCTTTCTTCCACTCGATACCGGCGTAAACATCTTCGGTGTTCTCACGGAAGATAACAACGTTCAGCCTCTCGGGGTGAACCACGGGAGAACCGACGCCCTTGAAGTAACTGACCGGACGGACGCAGGCATAAAGGTTCATCTTCTGGCGCATAGAAACGTTGAGCGAGCGGAAACCGCCGCCGATGGGCGTGGTCAACGGACCCTTGAGGGCGACATAGTACTTGGAGATAGCGTCCATCGTCTCCTGGGGCAACCACTCACGGTAAAGCTCATATGCTTTCTCACCCGCATAGATGTCCATCCACGCGATCTTCTTTCTGCCCTTGAATGACTTTTCAACGGCGGCATCGACCACGCGTCGAGTCGCTTTGGAAATGTCACGGCCGATACCGTCACCCTCGATGACGGGGATGATCGGCCTGTCCGGGACAGCAAGCTTCTTGTTTTTAACCTTAATTGGCTGGCCTTCCGTCGGCACCACGATATGTTTGTATTTGGCCATAGAGTTTCGTCCTCCTTAATAACCGAGTATTTTCAAGTGCTCTTTGTAAGTCTTGGCCGAGCCTGCAAGGGCACCCAGTTCAGATTTAGTCAGTTTGAGTTCGATTATTTTCTCGACACCTTTGGAGCCCAGGACCACCGGCACGCCGATGTAGATGTCCTTGATGCCGTACTGACCGGTAAGATAGGCCGATGCCGGGAGCAGTTTTTTCTCATCGTTGAAGACCGCGCGGCACATATCGACCGAAGCGGCCGCCGGAGCGTAATACGCCGATCCGGTCTTGAGCAGCTTGACGATTTCGCCGCCACCCATGCGGGTGCGATCGCTAATGGCCTTGATGCGATCCTTGGAGATAAGTTCCGCGATCGGAATACCGGCCACAGTCGTGTAGCGTGGCAGCGGCACCATGGTGTCGCCGTGTCCACCAAGCACCATCGCCTGGGTGTCGGTCATGGCCACGTCGAGTTCCATGGAGATAAACGCCCGGAAGCGGATGGAATCGAGTACGCCGGCCTGTCCAAACACACGGTTTTTCGGGAAACCGGTGACCTTCTGCATGTGGAACGTCATCAGGTCGAGCGGGTTGGACACCACGATGATAAAGCTCTTGGGAGCGTACTTCTTGATGTTCTTACCGGCCGAGGCGACGATGTCAGCATTCATTGTCAACAGATCTTCGCGGGACATACCGGGCTTGCGCGGCAATCCGGCGGTCATGATGACGATATCGGCACCCTTGATATCAGAGTACTTGTTAGTTCCCTTGACCATGGCATTGTAACCGCGAACGGGTCCGGCCTGGGTTAGATCGAGGCCTTTGCCCTGGGGCACGCCTTCGAGGATGTCGACCAGGACGATGTCGGCGAAATTCGCCTCTGCCAGGTACATGGCGCACGTGGCACCAACGTTTCCAGCACCGATAACCGCAATCTTCTTGTTCATACTACCTCCACCTGGTTAAGTATTGTTTAAGTGTTTATGCTTTTAGTACAGTATTTCCTGCATCATGAACGACCGCCAGCCGCAGCCGGCCAGCGTCGGTTTTATGCTCTTTTGACCCGCGCCCTTCCCCCACACGGGAAATGAATGATTCGATGTCGTCAACCGGTTCATAGAATACGTGCCGCGTCACGTCCGGCTCCAACTCTGAATAGATGCCAACCTTCAGGCGTCGGGACATGGCGTTGACCCTCGATAATTTGTGCGAACCGAAATGCTGCTTGCCGTCGGAAGCGCAGTTGTTCTGCCGATCCCAGTTGTCGGCCAGGCGATAGAAAAAGTCTGAGCCGATGCCATCTGAGCAGGCCGAGACAACCACCACTGCCCCGCCGTCGCGAACGCCCATCTGGATATTCTCCAGCGCCTTCTGAGCATGGTAGAGATTCTTATCCAGCGGCGGCAACATCTCCCCTATGGCGGCATCGTACTTACCGCGGGCCTGATGCAAGCAGAACTCACCCGAAGCCACAACCGCCCGCTTAAAGGTGTCGCGAAGCGAGCCGCAGAAAACGCCGCTAATATTGCCGTGCGAGTCCGAAGTCGTCTGGATAGTCGTGATATGGGAAGTGTCCACGAGATTCAAAAGGGATTCCAGATGCTCAGCCATCGGGTTGCCGGTCAATCTCATCGGCCGAGCCTCGAGCGAATTGGCCAGGTTATGGTTGCGGGCAATGGTTTCAAAGTCAGTCAGCCCCGGGAACAATGCCTTTCGACCGCCGGTGAACCCGGCGAAATAGTGAGGTTCGACCGAGCCGATTATCAAAACACGTTCGTTATCCGTCACCGCTTTGTTCAGGTACACCTCGGCATCGAATTCGTCACGCCCCACAAGAGTCATCGCCTGCCGATTATTGGCGTCGTGATAGGAAACACGGTCTTTGACCGTCTCCCAGAAATGTCCGAATATTTTCTGGTAGTGCTCTGTCGACGGCGGTTCATGGCTGCCGGCGGCGACGAGGAATTTCGGCGAGGTGATGATGCGTCTGTCCAACCGTTCGAGCCAATCGAGGATGGCCGCAGTGGGCGTACTGCGGTGACCGTCATTGACAATTACCAGCGAAGGCGGATCATTCGCAAGCGGCCCCGAATAGACCGGCGCAAACTCATCCCTGAAATCATCGAACTCTATCGGTTTATCCGATAAAAGCGGTGAGAACTCATCGACTTCAATGTTGTCAGCGAAACTTAATGTGACCCTGGTAGTCCCATAAGCCAGGTCAATACCCATTGTTTCGGCCTTTTACTTTGCGTATTCGGTTTTTCCTACCTACCCTCATTGACTTTACGCGTCAAAGAAGAATGCCACTTCCTTGGCGGCATTCTCATCGGAATCGGACGCATGGACCGAGTTTTTCTCGATAGTGCGCCCGACCTCGTATCTAATAGTGCCGCAGGCCGCCTTGGCCGGATCAGTGGCACCGATAAGCGTTCTGAGGTCCTCGACGGCGTTATCCTTTTCGAGCATCATCGGTATCACCGGGCCGGAGGTCATGAAGGCGACCAGCGATTCGAGAAACGGTTTGCCCTCGTGCACGGCGTAGAACTGCCGAGCCTGCTGCTCGGTCAGACGGACGAGACGTATCTCTGCGATTTTGAAGCGCGCGCGTTCCAGACGGTTTATCACATGACCGACCAGGTTGCGCTCGGTAGCGTCCGGTTTTATTATCAGCAGAGTTTTGCTCAAGAGATATCCCAATAGTTCTCAGATTGTGAACATTACTTCTTCAACTTCATGGCTTCGTTGTAGCCAACTTCCACGGCTTTCTTGTTCTTGTCTTCAGTGCCCCGGGGCGCGCGACTCAGGACCGCATTGGTGATCGATTCCAGTGACACGATGCCAGTCAGGGCAGCAATAGCACCCAGGGCAATCACGTTGGCGACCATAATCTGGCCGATCTCGTGCCGGGCCAGCCGCGTGAATTCCAGACCGTAGTATTTGTCGGTGGGCACGCTGGTCACCAGGGAGGTGTCCACGATAAGGATGCCGTCCTCTTTGAGGTCAGCATAGTACTTATCCATGGCCTCCTGGGTCATGGCCAGCAGCAGGTCCAGCTTCATCGCTTTCGGATAGAAGATTTCCTGCGACGATACCACGACGTCGGCCTTGGAGGCGCCGCCGCGGGCCTCCGGTCCGTACGACTGTGACTGAACGACGTTTTTCCCCTCGGCCAGACCGATCGCTTCCCCCAGCACCACCGAGGCGAAAATCATTCCCTGGCCGCCGGAGCCCGAAAGGCGCAGCTCAAACCGGTCGGAACTTGTTTTGATATTGTCAAACAGTTTGCCTGTCATCATTACCTCACTTCACGAGATGAGCATCAACGACTTTCTGATACTCATCACAGAATTCCGTCTTGTCAGAGCGGTACAGACCGCCGATTACAAATTTACCCTTCAATTCTTCCGCTGTCATCTTCTCGGCCCGGGCTTTGGCAACCGCATTATCCTTGAAGGCCTTGATCATGGCCACCGGATCACCCTGTCGATTGAGACGACCGAAATAGGTGTGGCAGTTGGAGATCACTTCCACGAGCGAGAAACCGCGATGCTCCAGCGCCTCGCCGATCAGCCTCTCCATTTGCGGCGTGTGATACACCGTGGCGCGCGCGACAAAAGAGGCACCGGCACCGATGGCCAGATCGCACGGGTCGAAATGTTTCTCGGCGTTGCCATACGGCGTGGTGGTGGAAATGGCGGCCGACGGAGTGGTCGGCGATCCCTGACCACCGGTCATACCATAAATGTAGTTGTTAATCAGGATTGCCGTGATATCGATATTGCGGCGGCAGGCGTGAATGAAATGATTGCCGCCGATAGCCAGGGCGTCACCGTCGCCGGTGATAACAATCACCTTCATACCCGGGCGGGCGAATTTCACGCCGGTGGCGAAAGGCAAGGCCCGGCCGTGCGTCGTGTGCAGAGTATGGAAGTCCAGATAGATGGGCAGTCGGCTCGAACAGCCGATTCCGGAGACCACGGCTACATTGTCTTTGTCGTAGCCGAGCTTATCGATGGCGCGAAGGAAAGCACCCATGACGATGCCGTTGCCGCATCCGGGACACCAGACACTGGGGAATTTTTTCTTGGGACGGAGATACTTGAGAACAACGTCCGATTTCTGTTTTTCCGCGGTAGCCATTTAGAGGACCTCCTCGAGTTTCTCCAACAACTGCATCGGGGTGATGATCTCACCGTCGTAGCGCAGCACGGAGTGTACTTCGACATCATCGGG
The DNA here is from genome assembly GCA_030619085.1 of Candidatus Zixiibacteriota bacterium. GTDB lineage: Bacteria > Zixibacteria > MSB-5A5 > GN15 > FEB-12 > JAUXCD01. Next base: position 2,118 of record JAUXCD010000081.1, on the reverse strand, counting down.
CAGTATTCTACGAATTTCGTGAACGATCTGTCCCATGTTCAGTTCCCCCACAATAACTTTACGGCAGCCCGATAAGACTTCTTTGAGCGTATCATCCGGGAACGGCCAGACGGTGCAGAACTGCACGCAACCCACCTTGATACCGGCCGACCGGGCGAGCGAGGCGGCTTGAAGGCTGGCGCGCGACACCGAGCCGTACGACACAAACGCGATCTCGGCCTCGTCCATCATCTCGATGCGCAGTTTCTCGATCTCCGCAGTGTAATTCATGATCTTGTCGCGCAGCTTGTTCAGCTTGGGACCGATCTCTTTGGCCTCGTTGGTCGAAAAGCCCATCGGGTCGTGAGTGAGTCCGGTAACGTGAAAACGGTAACCTTCGCCGTAAGCCGCCATCGGAGATACCTTATTGGGCGTCATCTCAAAAGGCACAAACTTCTCCGGTGGTACGGTCGCCTTCACCCGTTCGATCAGTTCAATCTCGCCCTTTTCCGGAATCGTGATAATCTCCCGACTGTGAGCGATAACTTCGTCCAGGAGCACGGTTACCGGCGTGCGGAATCGCTCGGACAGGTTGAATGCGCGCACCGTCTCGGAGAAGGTGTCGGCCACGGTGGAAGGCGCCACAGCGATTGCAGTGTAGTCGCCGTGCGGGCCGTAGCGGGCCTGCATGGTATCGGACTGACTGACCTTGGTCGGCAAACCGGTTGACGGCCCACCGCGCTGAACGTTGACCACGACGCAGGGCGTTTCGGTGATGTAAGCGTAACCGATATTCTCCTGCATCAGAGAATAACCCGGACCGGAGGTGGCGGTCATAGATTTCATTCCCGCAACCGAGGCGCCGATAACGGCCGCCATCGAGGCCAGTTCGTCCTCCATCTGGATGAACCTTCCCCCAATGCGCGGAAGTTCACGCGCGGACCCTTCTGCGACTTCCGTCGAGGGAGTGATGGGATATCCCGCAAAGAACCGCATACCGGCGTATAGCGCGCCCTGCACACAGGCTCCGTTGCCCTGCAACAGTCGTTTCTGTTTCTCAGCCATCGCTACCCTTCCTACTTGTAGTTCGATGTTATTGCGAAGTCGGGACAATGCACCCAGCAAATGGTGCACTGCGTACAATCGTCGGGTCGTGCCTGAACAGGTTTGCCGTCACGATCCGGTTCGAATACCTGCTTGGGACAAAGCGCAATACAGAGATTACACGCCTTACACCAAGTCAGATTGATTTCAAGGGGTAGCGGTCCCTTAGAGTAATCATACTTGCTCTTGGCACCCGGCTTAGCCTGAGCATCGCCTGCCGTCTTAGAATCAGTCATTTTTGTTCTCCGCTGCCGGCAACCCTGGACGGCTGCCGGAATTCAGCTATTTCTTTTTCTTCTTCGCAGTTTTAGACGTTATTGATTTCTTACTGACTTTCCTGGTTGCCTTTTTCACAGTTTTCTTTTTCGCTGTGGTCTTCGGAGCAGCCTTCTTCTTCTTCTGGGCCGTCGTCTTCTTCCTGGAAGCTGTCTTACCGGAAGGTTTCTTACCGCCTTTCATGAGCTCAGCAAGCAACTGGGGAATCTCGATCGGCGAAGCCGCCACCGGAATCCCAGCCTTGTTCAAAGCCTTGATCTTGTCCTCGGCCGTGCCACTGCCACCGGAGATGATAGCTCCGGCATGCCCCATCCGTTTACCGGGAGGCGCCGTGCGACCGGCAATAAACGCCACTACCGGCTTGGACATATGTTTCTTGATATAAGCCGCCGCTTGCTCTTCATCGTCGCCGCCGATTTCACCGATCATCACAACACCCTTCGTCGCGCGGTCGGCTTCGAACGCTTCCAGACAGTCGATGAAATTGGTGCCGATAACCTGGTCACCGCCGATGCCGATGCAGGTGGTCTGGCCCATGTCCTCACAGGTCAGCGCCCAAATGGCTTCGTAAGTCAAGGTGCCGGAGCGCGACACAACACCGACATGGCCCTTCCTTACGATGCTGCCGGGCATGATACCGACCTTGGACTCACCCGGGCTGATAATGCCGGGGCAGTTCGGGCCGATGAGGCGCGCGCCCTTTGCTTTCACGTGGGGATAAACTTTCATCATATCGTTGGCCGGCAGGCCTTCGGTGAT
>JAUXCD010000209.1 GCA_030619085.1 Candidatus Zixiibacteriota bacterium | reverse complement strand
GGTAGCCGTCTCGAACGAGCGGATATTGCGGCCTTCGCGCCCGATAATCCGCCCTTTCATTTCATCGTTTGGCAGATTGACCACCGAGACGGTCGATTCCACCGTATGTTCCGCGGCGCAGCGGTATATGGCCGAGAGGATAATCTCCTTGGCCTCTTTCTCGGCGTCACGTTCGGCCTGGTCCTTGATCTCCTTGATATGTACCGCCGCCTCCATCCGGGCGGCATTCATCATATTATCCATCAACAGTTTTTTTGCCTCTTCGGGAGACATCTGAGCGATCCTCTGGAGCTTCTCATTCTGAGCACTAATTACCTTATCCAGGTCAGTTTCCCTCAGTTCGATTCCCTTTTCACGGGTTTGCAGAGTCCTTTCCCGGTTGGCAAGTTCTCTGTCTTTGACCTCAACGAATTCGAGTTTCTTGGAAAGGCCGTTCTGCTGCTCGGAGAGTTTTCGCTCGAGGGCATCCAGTTCTTTGCGCTTGGCGCCAGACTCCTTGTCGAAGTCGGCTTTGATCCGGTGCCATTCCTCCCTCGCCTCTAAGACAGCCTCTTTGCGCTTGATTTTAGCTTCGTTCTCAGCTTCGGAAACAATCCGTTGGGCGTCGTCTTTGGCGATCTTAATATCTCTCTCTGATGATTTCCTGGCCAGAAACCAGGACAACACGAAAGAGACAATTGCGACCACCAGCGCGATGGCGATGATGTAGACGATTCCGTTACCCATCTTGTCCTCCCACCCGGGCAATCAAGCCGGATGCGTTTATATGTAAAAATGGCACGGAAGAGGGAATATGTTGCTTAGATCAGAGACGTCTATTGAGTGGTAGGGGCATGATCGGCCAACGCGGCATCCAATTGTGAGATTACAGCATCCAATCGTGAGTCGTACCCCTGCTCATAGCTGTTTAGACTTTCAGCTTTTTCGTAAAACTCAGATGCAATTGACATTGCCGCCAGGATGGCCACGCGGTCACGGACCTTTACCTGGCTTGATTTTGCCGCTTCTTTCATCTTGGAATCCACATAGTCGGCCACTCTGGAAATATATGATGGATCAGCCACCCCCGTAATGGGGTAGTCTTCACCAAATATTCTCACGACCACTTTATTTTTATCAACTAAATTAGACATCAGAAATAGATCAGGTGCTAAGCAAATTATATTCTCAATTCCTGCTAACTTTCGATAATTTATAAGCTTCTACTGATTCTTTGTCAATTAAAAATCTCAGCTGGCTATATCTTCCAACTGGTCCAGCCGATGGAGGATTCCGACCAGTTTGGACTTTACTTTGTCCTTTTGATCGGTGACATCCAGCCTGAGGCTGTTGTACTCTTTGCGAATTTTAACCAGTTCAGCCTTAAGAAGCTTGTTTTCATCTATTAGAGACGCATTCTCGGCTTTGGTTCGATCCAGCAAAGCCAGAACCTGCTCAACCTTTTCAAACATCAGTTCAAGTTTTTCACTCATAGTTACTTGTCCCGAATTTCGGCATTGAAGCGCTTCTTTAATATATCGACCGCAACCTGCTGCTTGGCATCAACTTCCTCGCTTGACAGATTGCCGTCCTGAGAGCGATAACTTATCGATATCGCTATTGATTTCTTTCCCTTGTCGATTTGTTTCCCCTGGTAGAGGTCGAATATAGACACCGATTCGGCCAGATCACCCACTGCTTCTTTCACTGCAGCTACCATATCACCGGTCCTGACCGATTCTTCGACCACGATGGCCAGATCACGAGGCGCCGCCGGATAGATCGGCAAACTGGTGAATCGGGCATTTAGTCGACCCTGAGCGGTCAGCGGAGCCAGCGACAATTCCGCCAGGTAAACGGTTTGCTTGACGTCAAACTTTCTGGCGATTTCTTTGGTCAGTTGACCCACTACTCCGATCTGTTCGCCGTTAAACTCGATAGCATATGCAACAGTCGAATCAAACCAATGATGACCCTGGTGTTTCAAAATCAGCGGAGGAAGACGAAAATGACCCCAGATCTGTTCCAAGGCCCCGGTTATATCATAAAAATCAAACGGACGGGGCCGGCTACGCCAGGTATGCGACGTCTCGCCAGTTACGGCCAGCAACAGTTTTTCCTGCTGTCCCCAGTCTTTGGCATCGGTGGGCGGTGCGTACACCGAACCGATTTCGAAAAGCTGAAGGTTCAGATTACGATGGGCTATATTGTGTTCAACCACACCCAGGGCTGACTGGGCCAGGCAAGTGCGCATAACGTTGAGGTCCTCAGACACCGGATTGACAATACCGACTTGCGACTGATCCGGCTGCAGGATTTTGCCCCGGCGGCTGTCGGCCAGACCGTGACCGACAATCTCGTCAAAGCCTACGCCGGTAAGTATGGTTCGAATTTCGTTATTGAAGACATCGGCGAAGTGCACCGGTGTGTAGAGCGGTCCAATATTCTCGGTGGCGTTCGGAATGCTGTCCCAGCCCTCCATCCGAGCCACTTCCTCTATGAGGTCTATTTCCCGTTCGAGGTCACCCCGGAAGGTGGGCACCGTTACTTGCAGCGGGTCACCGTCGGCCACACTCAATCCCAGGTTTTCCAGAACATCGCGCATCCGCTCCGACGTGAGGTCGGTTCCCATCACCTGGTTGCAGCGCTGGGGGCGAAGCGGAACGGTCATGGGTTCAATCGGATTCGGATAGCAGTCAACGATGCCGGATGCAATCTCGCCGTCGCACAGCGTCTGGAACAAGTAGGCCGCCCGGTCGATAGCCCAGGGAATCCCGTTGGGGTCGGCGCCTTTTTCAAAGCGTGAGGAGGACTCCGTAGCCATCCCCAGATGCCGTCGGCTGCGGCGAATCATCGACGGATTGAAATAAGCCGCTTCAAGTAATAAATCTTTGGTATCGTCTTCGATTTCAGAATTGAGACCACCCATGACACCTCCGGCGGCCACCGCCTCTTTGCCATTGGTGATAAGGATCACGTCGGGCGAAAGCTCATGCTCAGTTTCGTCCAGGGTGATAAACTTCTCTTTGTCGCGAGCCATGCGCACCAGAACCTCGTTCGAGCCGAAACGGGCCAGGTCGAAGGCGTGCAACGGGTGCCCACATTCGAGCATGACCAAATTGGTGACATCGACCACATTGGAAATCGGCCGCACACCGGCGGCCAGGAGCTTTTTCTTAACCCACCACGGCGACTGCCCCATTTTGACATTGCGGATAATACGGGCGGCGTAGCGCGGGCAGGATTGGGGATTGTCGATAGAGACCTTGATGGAATCAGCAGCCGGAGGATTCGATTCAGTCAGCCCACATTCCGGCCGAAGGACCTTCACGCCGGCCAGCGCCGCCAGATCACGGGCGATGCCGATAGCCGAGGTGGAGTCACCCCGATTGGGGGTCAGTTCAAAAGTGAGAATGTAATCGTCGTAATCCAGATAATCAACCAACGCCCGACCGACCGGGGCATCCTCGTTTAACACCATGATGCCGCTGTGATCGTCGGAGAACCCCAACTCTCGCTCGGAGCAGATCATACCGGTAGATTCAACACCGCGTATTTTGGCTTTCTCGATTTCGAAATCACCGGCGAGTTTGGCGCCGATGAGCGCTACCGGGACCTTCTGGCCAACCGCCACGTTTGGCGCGCCGCAGACGATATCCAGCAGATCACCGCCGGCGTCGACGCGGGCCAATCTAATTTTGCTGGCCCCCTCAATCGACTTCAGCTCGACTACATTGCCCACCACTACCTTACCAAGATAACGGGCAGTAGCTTCGATATCCTCGCAAGCCGTACCGCAAAGGGTCAGACTATCGGCGACCTTTTCCACGGGCCAGTCAAGCCCAGTCAGTTCAAGCAGCCATTTGTAAGATATCTTCATGTTTATCTAAACTGTCTCAGGAATCGCACATCGTTGTTGAAAAACAACCGAATGTCGTTGATTTTATATTTGAGCATCGCAATCCTTTCGACGCCCATACCGAAGGCATAGCCGGTGTATTTCTCGGGGTCATGACCGGTGTTTTTCAGCACATTCGGATCGATCATGCCACAGCCCAGAATTTCCAGCCAACCGGAATACTTGCAGAGTTGACAGCCCTTGCCTTTACACAGAAAACAGGATATATCGACCTCGGCCGAAGGCTCCGTAAACGGGAAAAACGACGGCCGGAATTTGAGTTTCAAATCTTCGCCGAAGAACGACTTGCCGAAAGCCACCAAGGCACCCTTGAGATCGGCGATAGTCACACCGACATCGACCAGAAAGCCGTCGACCTGATGAAAGGCAACGTGCGCCCGGGTCGATATCGCCTCGTTGCGATAGCACAAACCGGGCGTTATGATTTTTATGGGTGGCGTTGTCTTTTCAAGTTCCCGGACCTGAACGGGCGTGGTGTGAGTCCGCAAAACCCGGTCACCTTCGACAAACATCGTATCCTGCATGTCGCGCGCGGGATGGTCCGGCGGGAAGTTGAGAGCCTCAAAGTTATAGTAATCGGTTTCGACGTTGGGTCCCCGGGCAATCTCGAAACCCATGCCATAGAACGTCTGGGAGATTTCCTCGATGACCTGGTTTAT
>JAUXCD010000116.1 GCA_030619085.1 Candidatus Zixiibacteriota bacterium | reverse complement strand
CAACATTACTATCCGCGAAGAAGCAGTATCGGATTTCCAGCGAGAGCGACTCGAAAAGATAAGCTACGCCAACCAACTGGCCGTTGACTTTTACCACAAGCAACTGCATGCCAATCGCTACCGGAGCGTCCTGGAAGATTATCTGAAAGGAAGACGACAGACAACGCCCGAGGCGATCGATTACTTCAAGCTCGGCCTGGCCGGTACGGAGTGGGACAGTTTCATCAAACATGCTGCTACCAAGGGCTTCAAACCTGATGAATTGGTGGCCGCCGGACTGGCGCTTCAATCGGAGAAGAAGAAAAACTATTTCGACCGTTTCCGGCACCGACTGATGATTCCCATTTTCAACCTCAGCCAAAAACCGATTGCGTTTGGCGGCCGCACCCTGAAAAAAGGCGAACCGGCCAAATACATGAACTCGCCCGAGACGCCTCTGTACAACAAGGGCAACGTTCTCTACGGATTGAATTTCGCCAAGAAAACCATCCGTGAAAGCAACCATGTGTATGTAGTCGAGGGGTATTTCGATCTCATCTCTCTCTGGCAAGTCGGTATCCCCAACGTCGTGGCCTCTTCCGGGACGGCGTTCACCTCGCAGCAGGCGCGGCTTTTGGCCCGATTTGCCGATGAGGTGTACCTGTTTTTCGACGCCGACTCCGCCGGTCGCAACGCCGCGCTGAAGTCGGTCGACCTGTTGTACGATGCGGGCCTTGAAGTGAAAGTGATCGAGCCGCCCGAAGGGGATGATCCGGACTCAATTGCCGTTAAACAGGGACGCGATGGCATTGAAGAGCTAAAAGAGAAAGCCGTTGGGTTTATTCCGTTTCGTATTAGGGACGTTGACATCGACACGACCGGCATTATTGGCAAAGAGAAACTGATCAAGGAGCTCTCCCGGATTGGTGGCAAGATTGCCGACCCTACCCGGAGATCGCTGTTTTTCGACGAGGCTGCAAACCTTCTGGGAGTTTCAGCGGGATTGTTCCGGGAAGGCACGGCCGGTTCCGCCGAACTGACGACAACAACGGCTTCCTCCAAGAAATACGACCCGACCGAAACCGCCTTTCTGTCGTTGCTGTTTAACAATCCCGGTGCTATCGATGTCATTTTCGAGAAGGTCAGTGCCGATGACCTCGACTCCAAGGAGCTGGCCCGGCTCTATTCAGCCATGATTATCCAATACCGGGCTTCGGGGGTGGTGGACGCGCAGGCCTTAATAGATAACCGGGCCGATCCCGCCTTCGTGTCGCTGGTTACGCAGATTGCCTCCATGGAATGGCAGCCAACTCAGATTGACAGCGAGGCCGACCAGCTCACGCGGCAGATTCTCGAACGGAAAAAGAAACGCATCCGCGCCCAGCTTCTCAAGAAGCTTGCCGAGGCGGAAAAGGCCGGCGACAAGGAAAAGGCCGAACAGATCATACAGGAAATGAAGAGCTACGGTCTGTAATGCTGACGCGTATCAAAATCCAGAACATCGCCCTTCTCGACGAAGCGGAGTTGACCTTTGACAAAGGTCTTTCGGTGCTTACCGGCGAGACCGGGGCCGGCAAGTCGGTCATTGTCACCGCTCTTTCCCTGGCTCTGGGCGCCCGCGCCGAGCGCGAGTACATTCGTCATGGCGCTGCATCGGTCACGGTCGAGGCCTGCTTCGATGCTTCCGGATTCCCTCCGGCCTATCGCGCCGCCTTCGCCGAATGGATTGTAGACGGCTCCTTCACCGTCAGCCGCAGCATCTCCGTAAACGGAAGCGGTAAAGTGAAAATAAACGGCAGGAGTGCCTCGCTCACCCAATTGAAATCACTCACGGCCCCGATGGCTGAAATACTCGGCCAGCATGCCGGCCAGATGCTGATGAACGAGGACAATCACCTGGGCTTTCTCGACAGTTTCGCATCGCTCGAACCTTCGAGGCATGCCGTGGAGGCCCTTTACGCACGCTGGCGGAAGGTTGCCGATGAACTCGCGAAAATCATCCGCAAGAAAGAACAACTCCACGCTGAGCGGGAATTGCTGCTTTTCCAGAAGCAGGAGATCGAACGGGCTGAGATTCGTGTGGGCGAAGAGGAAGAACTTGCGGCCGAACTGAAGATTCTCAACTCCTCGCGCAACCTGATGAGTTCTGCGGCACTCATCAACGGTTATCTGGGCGACGAGGAGACCTCGGCTATCAATCTCCTGGCGGCGGCACGCAAAGAGATCGAGAAGATGGCAGCTATCGACAACACTCTCTGCAATCGCAGCGAAGACCTCGCCGAACTGGAGTTTCGCGTTGAGGAACTGAGGAGCTTCATCGAGCAGTACGGCAACTCCATTCCCGATGACCCCAACCGGATTGAAGAGATTAACCTTCGGCTTGACGAGATTTACAAGCTCAAGAAGAAATACGGCGGCTCAGAAGAGGCTATCCTTTCCACGCTGACGCTGATCGATCAGAAGTTGCAGGACCGCCCGGATATCCAGACCTTTATCGATGACCTTGCGTCTGAGAGCCAGAAGCTGTTTAAGGAATACACCGAGAAGGCATTGCTACTTTCGAAAAAGCGCCGGGCGGCCGGTCGAAAACTGAAAAAACTGGTAACCTCCGAATTGGCCGAACTGGCTATCGACAATGGCGGCTTCGAGTTTGAATTCATTTACGAGGATGACCCCGAGGGCGTGATAATAAACTCACGCGCGGTCAAGCCTCTGCCTCACGGCCTGGAGACGGGACGAATCCTCTTTTCCGCCAACCCGGGTGAACCGCTGAAGTCGCTGGTTAAAACTGCCTCCGGCGGCGAGATGTCACGCGTGTTTTTGGCCCTGAAGTCGGCAGAGATGCTCTCCGGTAGAAGACAGCATTCCCTGATGGTGTTTGACGAGGTCGATGCGGGCATCGGTGGACGCACCGCCACCGAAGTCGGCAAGAAGCTCAAGAAACTCGCCGGCAAAGGCCAGTTGCTGGTGGTAACTCATTTGCACCAGATCGCCCGTCTGGCTGACCATCATTATCTTGCTGACAAGGCGGTCACCGGCAAAAATCGGACTACTATCAGCGTCCGGCAATTGACTGCCAAAGATATCAAAATCGAATTGGAGCGGATGGTCGCTCTGCCTGAACCCGCCTGAGACCGTTTGAAACGGTTTATTACGACCTCTCCCAAGCCTCAAAGAACCGCTAAATCGCCCCGAAACAGCACTTTGCAAACCAGATTTTTAGATTGTTTCGCGGCTGGTAAGTTCTTATAGAACTTGAAGATTACAGTGAATATCCGGCAGGGCTGCAAGTATGACTAATGAAACAAGTTTTACAGGTATGGAAATGGATATGGATCGGGCACTGGTAATGCAGATAAAAGCCGGGAATAAAAAAGCCCTTGGGCAACTCGTGGAACGTCACAAGAAACAGGCTTTCCAGATAGCCCTGGGGTTGGTCGGCAACAAGGACGACGCCTATGATATTTCGCAAGAGGCGTTCCTGAGAGTCTACCGCTCGGCCAAAACGTTTGACGAGAAGCAGCCTTTCCTTCCCTGGTTCTACACGATTATCGCCAATCTGTGTCGAAGCGCCCTGCGCCGGCGGACCACCAGCAAGAAACGCAATGTCAATGTTGATGATGTCTCTTACATGTTGGTGTCGGATGATGACCCGGAGGGCGCGCTAATCAAGCGGGAGACCATCGCCCGCCTTCGCCAGGGACTTCGCGAATTGCCGTTTGCCGATCGCGAAATTATCAGCCTGCAACATTTCCGGGAAATGTCTTATGACGAGATCGCTGCCTTGTTGGGTATCCCCAGGGGGACGGTCATGTCCCGCCTGTATTACGCGCGGAAGAAACTGGCGGCAATAATGTTGGAAAAAGAGGGTCAATAATGGAAAAGCGTATCAAAGAAATGCTGGCCGGCTACGTCGATGGCGAGCTTTCCGAAGATGAACGCATGGCATTCGAACTGGAACTCCAGCGCGATCCCGAACTGCGATCCGAACTGGAGGAATTCAAGAGACTTAAGGAGGTAACCGGCATGATGCACTATGCCGATCTGCCTGACGAGGTGTGGGAATCTTACTGGCAGTCTTTGTACCGGAAAACGGAACGTGGAATCGGATGGATCCTTCTCTCCGTGGGAGCTATCTTCCTGCTGTGCTTCGGCCTCTGGCAGGCACTGACTCAGTTTTATCTTGATCCCGACGTGTCGCTGTTCGTAAAAATGGGTGTCTCAGCGGCGGGAGCCGGCCTGATTGTTCTTCTGGTATCTTTGATCAGGGAACGACTCTTCGCCTACCATCGAGATCGCTACAAGGAGGTTAAGAAATGATCATCACCAGTTGTGAGCATATCGCCAGCAGGAAAGTTATTAAAACGATTGGGTTGGTCAAAGGCAACACTATTCGTGCCCGCCATATAGGTCGTGATATCGCCGCTGCCCTCCGGGGTATAATCGGCGGCGAAATCATGGAGTACACCAAGCTCATAGCCGAAGCGCGTGAACAGGCCATCGACCGCATGATTGCCGATGCCACAGCCAAAGGAGCTAACGCAATTATTATGGTCCGTTTCGGCACTTCGGAAATCATGAAGGGAGCCGCCGAGCTTCTGGCCTACGGCACCGCCATAGTCATTGAAGAAGAATAATCTACTGTCAATCACGACTATTCAAGTCTTTTATTCAGGCTGGTCGCCCCTCGCGACCAGCCTAAACTTGACTTAGCCGGATTCGAGTCGTTTATTTGCAGCCATGACAATTAAAAGCTATGGTCGCAAAAGTCTCCCAAGCCGCCTGGCCCTATCCCGTCCTTTTCTGGTCCTGATAATGCTCTATGCGCTGGCGATGGTGTTCTTCACGGCCTTCAGGCTGACCTTCTTTCTGTCCTTTAGTGAATTAGCGTCCGGCGCAGGTTTGTGGACGACATTCAAAGCATTCGCAGTCGGCGCCCGGTTCGACCAGATTGTCATCCTATTCATACTCTCCCCCTTGCTGCTTGTACTCCCCTGGATCAATCTGAGCCGCCCGTTCATGCGCATAGCCGCCACCGTCTATGCGACTGTGTTTTTCGCCTGCTCCTTATTTCTCATGCTGGCCGATATGCGGTTCTACACCTATTTTGATTCGCATCTCAACTACCTGGCTTATGAGTACATCGGCGAGGGATCGATGTTCTGGGATCTGATCGTAACCGACCAGCGCTTTGTCCTGTTCATGGTCATCTGGCTGGTTATATCAGTTGGGTTTTATTTCCTAGTCAGAAAAACGCTGAGTTGGACCCGGGCTGCTGCGCATCGGTACTCATGGAAAGCCCAAATCATTTACTTTGCCGCTTTTCTCGTTCTGGCGGTGGTGGGGATGCGCGGCCGGCTGGGACTCGCCCCTATGGACTGGGGGATGGCCGTCGTCGGACAGAATCATTTCGTCAATCAGCTCGCTCTCAACGGCATCTACACGCTGGGGAAGTCTTTCGCCGAGGAGGGCCATGACCCCCGGCTAATGTATAAAGACGAGTCGGAGCGCTTCGCCTTCGTGGAGTTTGACAAGGGGCTGGATTTCGTGCAGTCGATGCTGCACCAGCCGGGCGATGAGTGGCTCGAACCTGACAGTTCGCTTCTGCGCAAGACATCGCAGCCTGACAGCGTCCTGGCTTTTCAGCCAAACATCGTGTTCGTCATCATGGAAAGCTGGGCGTCGCGCAACACCGGCATACTGGGATCACCCCGCGACTTAACGCCGCACTTCGACAGCCTCGCCGGCAGCGGCATCCTATTTCCCAATTTCTATGCCAGCGGCACCCGCACCAATTACGGCCTCGGAGCATCGTTGTGCGCTTTCCCGTCGCTTCCGGGACGGGCGATCCTCAAACGATACAACGCCCGGCATCCGTTTGTGACCATCTCGGAGATTCTCCACAAGCGCGGCTACAAAAACTACCTCGCCTACGGCGGCGATCTGGTGTTCGACAATGTCGAGGGGTTTTTTCGGCGTAAGAAATACGATGCTTTCTTCGGCGATGATTATTTTGGCGCGGAAAACGGTTTTTCCAAGTGGGGCATCCCCGACCACATCCTGTTTGACCGGGTCACCAATCTGATAGACTCTCTCCCCCGACCGCTGCAACTCACAGTGCTGACCTTGTCCAATCATGAGCCTTACGACCTGCCGGACTCATCGGTGCAACGCTACTTAGACGACGCTGACAGCTCACGGCATTTCAACGCCCAGTTGTATGCCGACTTCGCGGTGGGGGAATTCATGAACAAGATGCGCGACAATCCGATCTTCGACAGCACTATCTTCGTCTTCACCGCCGACCACACCAAGTTTCGCGTCGGACGATTCTATCTCGACCCGGAGGTATTCCGCGTACCCCTGCTGATTTACGCTCCCGGAATCCTTGGCGACGACGGAATGGTTGTCGACAAGTACGGCTGCCAGACGGATATCCTCCCCACCGTGATGGGGCTCGTGGGCGGAGATTACACGCACCAGAGCTGGGGCCGAGACCTTCTAAAGCTCGACGACAGCGACCGCGGCTTCGCTGCCATGAACGTGCTCGACCGGATCGGATACATCGATCCCGACTTCTTCTATCTCGAGCGACTCGGGCAGGCGCCGTCAATGATAGCAACCGGCTCGCTCGAGTTCGGCGGCTGGGACCTCAAGGACATCAGACCGGAAGAGTTCCGGCGCATTCAAAAACGCCTGCACACTTACCTGCAGATTGCCGAACAGCTCTGCACACCCTCAATGGAATAGTCAGCAGGATTCTATTCTAGCGACCCGATCGCTTTCTCAACTTCCTCAAGAATCTCACACGACCTCACCAGTTCCATCATGCGCGTGTGATCCGGGTAGAGCGGCCGGTCAATATCGAGGAATTCCACATGACGGCGGATGACCTCTTTAGCTTTGGTCGTTCCCTTGCCGAAAACATACTCCCGGAAATCCAGCGCCTGAGCAGCGGCCATAAGTTCGATACCGAGCACGCCATAGGCATTGTCGAGAATCTGGAAATTTTTGATGGCGGTGTTCATTCCCATCGACACGAAATCTTCCTGGTCGGCGGCGGCCGGGATTGACTGTACAGATGCCGGTGCGCTGAGAATGCGCTGCTCGACGATCTGCATGTCGGCTGTGTACTGACTGAGCATCATGCCGGAGAACATGCCAGCCCCTTTGGTAAGAAACGGCGGCAGGCCAACACTGAGGGCAGGATTGTTGAGGCGGTTCATGCGCCGCTCGGACATCACCGAAACCATCGTGACCGCCGCGCTCATCATATCCATTGGCAGCGAAACCGGGGTGCCCTGAAAATTGGCCCCGGAAATCTGCAAATTCTCGTCCGGGAAGAAAATCGGGTTATCGCCAACACCGTTGAGTTCGATCTCCACCTGGGAGCGGGCGTATTTCAGGGCGTCATGGGCAGCACCGATCACCTGCGGCGTGGAGCGCATCGAGTAAGCATCCTGCACCTTGCACTTGACCTTTGCCTTAGCCAAATCGCCGCCGCTAACCATTTTCAGAATCGCCGCGGCGCTTCTGACCGCACCGGAGAAGCCGCGTACCTTGTGCAGTTTTTCATCGTACGGTTTCATATTAGCCTTGAGCGCCTCCAGCGACATCGCGGCGGCAATCTCCGCCTGCTTCAGCCAGCGGTTAACATCGTAGAGAAAAATGCCGCTCATGGCCGTCAAGACATTGGAGCCGTTGATTGTACCAAGGCCGTCGCGGGCTTTGAGTCCGGGGATAGGAATGCCGGCTTTGTCCATGGCTTCTTTGCCGTCAAGCAGTCCCCCTTTGTAATACGCCTTTCCCTCGCCCATCATCAACAGCGCGATCTGCGACATGGGGGCCAAGTCACCACACGCCCCAACCGAGCCTTTCTGGCACACGAATGGCGTCACGCCCTTGTTGAGCATGTCCACCAGGGTCTGGGTGATTTCCAACCGGATGCCGCTGTTGCCGTGAGCGTGCACGTTGATACGGGCCGTCATCGCCCCGCGAACATACTCTATCGGGGCCGGATCGCCGATACCGGCGCTGTGATTGTAGATGAGATACTTCTGGAAATCTTTGACCTGGTCGTCATCGAGCACCACCTCGGAGAACTCCCCGATACCGGTGTTGACACCGTACATGATCTCTTTGGCCGCGATTTTCCTCTCCAGCATGGCACGGCACTTCTTGATGCGTTCAACCGCGTCACCGCTGAGTTCGACCTTTTCGTTGTGCCGGGCAATCGCCACCAGCTTTTCGATGGTCAAT
>JAUXCD010000190.1 GCA_030619085.1 Candidatus Zixiibacteriota bacterium | reverse complement strand
TGGATAGGTGTAGATGCCGTCCTCTATATCATTGTGATTATTCTGTTTTTTTTCTCCCACATTTTCCTCCTTCACATTTTTACGACGCAACCGGCGATGAGGTTGCACAGTCTCGGTTCTGCTTTCGAGGCTGTCCCGATCACATCCTCCAGCGAGCAGGGGTGCATGTTGTCGGCCAGGCCCATGTCGGTGATGATCGAAAAGGCCAGGACTTTAGTACCCTGATGATGCGCCGCCATGACCTCAGGAACGGTCGACATCCCCACCGCGTCGCCCCCGAACCCGCGAAACATCCTGTACTCCGCCGCCGTCTCCAGGCACGGTCCGGTCAGGCCGACATAAACGCCTTCCTGAAGGCGCAGCCCCTGTTCCATGGCGACGATTTTGGCAATCTCCAAATACTTGCAGTAATATACCTCGAACATATCCGGGAAGCGGTCGCCCCAGTTGTTGTCGTTGGGACCGATCAGCGGGTTGCCGGGGAAGAAATTGATATGGTCCTTGATGAGCATAATATCGCCCGGCTTGAAATTGGGGTTCATACCGCCGGCAGCGTTGGAGACAATCAGCGATTCGACTCCCAGCGCTTTCATCACCCGCACCGGGAAGACTATCTGCTGGAAGGTGTAGCCTTCGTAAAAGTGAAACCGTCCCTGCATGCACACGACCGGTTTGCCTTTCAGGGTTCCGAACAGAAGCCGTCCGGCATGTGACTCGACCGTCGAAACGGGGAAATTAGGGATGTCGGCGTAGTCAACCGTGCCGGTCATCTCGATACCATCGACCAGCGAGCCCAGCCCGGTGCCGAGGATTATGCCGATTTTTGGTTCAAACGATACTTTGCTTTTGATGAAATCAACCGCTTCGTTAAGCTGCTTGTGGAAGTCTTCGACTGTATTCATGGGAAATCTCCTGATAACCGGTGGTATGTTTCAAATTCGATAGGGTAAATATAGCGATCGACGCGGCGGTGTCAGCAAAAATCCGACGGCTTTTACGCAAGGAAACGAGGCATAAAAAAAGACCGGTCAGGAAGGGATAAATTTGACCGGTCTTTTATTGTTGAGGTGGGATTTTGAATATTAGTTCTTGGCCGCCTTGTCCATTTCTTCTTCGAACTTGTCGACAACCTTGTCCAGCTCATCGGCCAGGTTGCCGGGGTTAATCCCCGACTTTTCTTTTCGGTCTTTCGGCGGGGCCTGCTCGGCGCTGGGAACCTTGAGCCTGTCGGTGTCTTTCGGGCTGGCGTCATCGGCCGGCAGTTCGGTGATAAACTCGTCCGGGATATCTTCGGCACGCTTGTCGGTCTCGATCCATCCGGTGGCCGGATCGGTGATCGTTTCGGGCGGCGGCTCGGGCGCTGGCGGATCGACATCTACCTGCGAATTGGCTCGAAACCCTTGAATAGCTGCGGCTAACTCGGGATCAACCTCGGCTTCCTTCTGAGGTGGCTGCTCATCTTCGGGGCCGGTTGCGGTGCTGTCAACAGGTGCTTCCTGGGCTGGCTGCGGGGAAGTTTCCGGTGTCTCGGGCGTCACCGCCACAACTGTATCAGCGGCGTTGGCCTCCTCGACTTTTGCCCCTTCTTTGCCGCTGGGAATCGTGGCCATCGTCTCGCGCTGTTTCGCTTCTACTTCCTCTGACGCCGTAACCTCGATATTGTCGGATTCCACTTTCTTCTGTACCTCAGCAGCATCAGCAATTTCATCGATAATATCCAGGTGAGACGTTATCAGGCCGTGAAGTTTAGCCATGTAGGACTTCTTGGTCAGATCGAGCTGCGAAATCTGGTTCTCTATCTCTTCCAAATGCTGAGCACGGTCGGCCAGAATCTTCTCGGCTTCGGCCTTGGCGTTGTTAATGGCGAGCGCGGCTTCTTCCTTCGCATTGGCGATAGTCATGTCAGCATTGCGGCGGGCATCGATAGCAGCGCTCTTGATGGTGTCTTCAAACTGGCGCAGGGCGGCAAGCTGATTCTGCGACGAGTCAAGCTCCACTGACAATTTCAAGTTCTCCTGCTTGACCGCTTCCAAAGCAACGGCAATCTGATCGAGGAAGCTGTTCACAGATTCCTTTTCATATCCACGCAACTGACTGGGGAACTCATAATTCCTGATGTCATTAGGGGATAGATCCATGATAATCTCGCTTATGCTAAAGGTTTCATTTTCTTCAAGACTTCTTTGCCGTTTGAGGCTGTTCGAAATTCAAACAGTTTCAAATCGGAACACCTTATTTGTATTATCGTAAGTTCAGCGAAAAAATTGAGGTCGGCTTGAATAGAATTTTTAGCGAAAGAGTTCGCCCCAAGGCCCGTTTCACATCAAAAGGCCCGGTTTTGGCGGGATTTGATAGTGTATGAGGGTATTTTTGCTGCCCGGGTTGCCTGGCTGACAGCCCGAATGCGACGCTATTGCGGCTGCCGCTCGCCGAAAAGGAGCGTCCCGACCCGGATCATCGTGGAGCCTTCGGCGATAGCCAACTCGAAATCGTCTGACATGCCCATAGACAGGGTATCGAAATCGCTACCTATCAGGTCGCGGCCCTGTTTGAAAAGCTCGTTGCACCGGCGGAAAGCCTGCCTTATCTCGTCGGTGTCCTCCGTCAGTGGCCCAATTGTCATCAGACCGGTAAGACTAATCGCCGGCAGTTCGTTTATCTGCTTGAGTAGTTTCAGGCATTCCTCGGGGGCGACGCCGGATTTCTGGCTTTCCCCGGAGCAGTTTACCTGGACATAGCACTCTATGGTGCGGTCAATCGCCTCGGCATGGTGGTTTATCTCCGTCGCCAGTTTGAGTGAATCCACCGACTGGATGACATCGAAAAGCTCCACCGCTTTTTTGGCTTTGTTCGACTGAAGGTGCCCCACCATGTGAAAGCGGGCAATATGACCTACTTCGAGCAGTTTCGGCTCGGCATCCTGAAGGCGACTTTCGCCGATATTGTGTAGACCGCCGGCAATGGCCGTCATAATAGTCGCAGCCGGGTGGGTCTTGGTGACGGCCACCACCGTGATATCATCGGCGTCACGGTCGTATTGCTTGCACGCCCCGGCAATGCGGCCGTACAGTTCGGTCAGGTTTCGCGAGATAAAATCTTTCATATACGGGGAATTACCTTCTAAACGACCGAATAATCAAGGGAATATTTGATGCTGATAGAGTTTGATGCTATTATCGTTGGTGGAAATCCCGGCGACAGATTCTTGACAAAAGGAATGAATTAGGTAGTTTATAGCTTCCGGGTAACCGAATCGGTATGGAAACAAACATCATGCAAGATAGAAGGATAGTGTTATGAGTCCCGTTGACCAGACCCTCCTGCAGGCATTGACCGCTGGCATTCAGGCCGAGGTAGCCAGCTATGTGTTTTACCTGAAGGCCTCGAAAAAGAGCCTGGCCGATCAGATAAAATCTGTTCTGGAAAATCTCGCATCGGAAGAGAAAGAACATTTCTTTATCCTCGAGCGGCAGTATGATTCCCTGGTGAGAAGCGAAAAATGGAACACGACCGCCGATGTTCTTCGTCAGGAAGGTCTGCCTGAAATAAACGAGGAGATGAACGAAACTCACCGCGAACTGATCGAGGAAGTTTCCCGCACCGATTCCATTCTGGCCGTTCTGGATATCGCTTACCGTCTCGAGGTGGAAGCAGCCAGCATGTTCGGCAAGGCCGCCGAGACCATGACCAGCGACGACGGTAGGAAAATGTTCGAGCGTCTGGCCAAAATAGAGCAGGGCCACCAGGAGACTATCAGCCGGATGATGCAGCAGTTCGCTTAGCTGCCGCCACCAATCTTTTTGTTGTTTGCCTGCGCTGTGTCGCTTATACAGATTCCATGCAAGCCGCAAGTAAACGCGCCACGCAACAGTCTTCGCACCTGTTGAACTGGATCGAGCTGTCACGATCCTCCCTCCGGCAAAATATCCGCTCGCTGGCCCGACTGGCCGGTGACCGCATCCTCAGCGTTTGCGTCAAAAGCAATGCCTACGGACACGGCCTCGATGCCATCACCCGCATGCTCTGTGATTTCACCGAAATTGAGTACCTGACCGTGCATTCGCTGGACGAGGCTGCGGCGGTGCGCGACGCGGGATGGGACCGACGGATAATGGTGCTCGGGCCGGTACCTTCCGGGCAGGCCGAGGCGGTCTTTGTGCATGATCTGGAACCGGTGATTTTCGACGCTAAAGCGTTGACGAAATACGGCAGCCTGAGTAACCGCCTCAAGCGCCCGCTTCGCACCCACCTGAAACTTGAAACCGGCACCGGCCGGCAGGGTATCACCGACAAAGAATTGCCGCAGTTCGCCCGGATATACAAAAAATACCCGTATCTGAAAAAGCCTTACGGGGCGAGCATGCATTTTGCCAATATCGAGGACACTACCCGGCACTCATTCGCGGAGCATCAGTTGGACAGATTCCACCGGATGGTGACTTTGATGTCCAACCTTGGCATAAAGCCGGTCCTGCGCCACACGGCATCTTCGGCCGCCCTGATACTATTTGACAACACCCGCTTTGACTTGGTACGCCCCGGAATCGCTGCCTACGGCCACTGGCCGTCGAAAGAAACTTATCTATCATATCGCCTTCTGGGGGGCGAAAACGACCTTTTTAAGCCCGTTATGACCTGGAAAACGCGGGTCACCCAGCTAAAACAGCTTCCGGCCGACAGCTTTATCGGATACGGCTGCACTTACCGGACAACCTCGCCAACCAGACTGGCCGTGATCCCGGTGGGATATTTCGATGGGTATGACCGTAAGCTGTCCAACGTGTCATATGTATTAATAAAGGGTAAGCGGGCCCCTGTTCGGGGACGTATCTGTATGAATCTGACGATGGTTGATGTCAGCGATATCAGTGGGGTCAAAGTCGGTGACGAGGTTACCCTGATTGGTCATGATGGCAAGGAAGCACTTACGGTTGAACAAATTGCAGGGTGGGCAGGAACTATTAACTACGAAATCCTTGCCCGCCTGCAGCCATCAATAGCCCGCATGATAGTCCCCTGAGTCCGGTTTTGGGAAGCTCTTGCCATTTATCCGCAATTCCAGACCAAATTTGTAAAGTTTGAGTGATTTCGTCCGGGCTCTTGTTAATATTTTCACTTGACACATATTTTATTCCGTAGTATAATTTTTTTGTGAAGCATTTCACATACCTGTTCTGCTGGTAATAGCCAAAAGAGGTAATAAGATGGATACTCCTGTGAGTACATCTTTGAGAAAACGAATTTCTGAATCCACGATTCACCGCCTGTCATTGTATTACAGGGCTTTATCGGTGC